>JAPSGG010000208.1 GCA_031177845.1 Chromatiales bacterium | reverse complement strand
ACTGGTGCGAGCGAGTGACTCCGCGCTCTAAAAGAGGTCGCTGTTAACCCAAACGCCACGCTCCGTTTCTAGCGAGATTCTGTCGTGGCGGATTGCCGCGGCTGTTTTTGGTTCCCGCAATGCGGGCCCTTGACTCGTCGGTGTTGCGGCACCGCTATGACTGGGTAACCAAGCTATCCATACCAGGCTGCCATCCATCGCCACCGCCTGCCGCTTCATCTGGCAATGCTAGGTGACATCGCGGCCGCCTGATACTCAAGCCGCGATCGCCGCAATGCCTCCGAGCGCCGATCATTTGCGATTGTTATATTGCTCCGCCCTATTGCGGGGTTTTCTCTTTCATGGTCCTTGCCCATCCTTCTTTCGTGCGCGGCCGGCAAATTAAGCTCCATGTTCATCCGGCTCGTTTCAGTTGGCCTAAACCGGCAGGAATGAGTTAACTCCACCACGCGCTGAAAGATAATTGACAGCGGGATCTGTTTAGATGACATAGCCGTGCCTGAACTTGTCGTCTATATACAAGCTAGCCGCACAAACACCATCCATTCCGCCGATTAGTCGCTCGGATGACGCGCAGGACACTCGATTTGATCTAGGAGATCGGAATGCAAACGAGGTTGACTGAGGCTTTCGGAATCAGGCACCCGATTGTTTGCGCCCCGATGGCACTTATCACCGGAGGCCGATTGGCGGCGGCGGTGTCAAGCGCTGGTGGGCTCGGAATCCTCGGTGGAGGTTACGCGGGCACTCTTGCTGGCGAACCTGATCTAACGCAGGAACTCGCGCATATCCGCGGACAGAAGTTCGGCATCGGCTTCACTACCTGGGCGCTGGCGCGCGTTCCCCACGTTCTCGATGAAGTGCTTCACCATTTTCCCTGTTGCGTTTTTCTCTCTTTCGGCGACCCGAGGCCATTCTCCGAACGGATCCTACGCAGCGGCGCTAAGCTGATCTGCCAAGTGCAATCGCTACGACATGTCGACCAAGCGATTGAGGCCGGCGCCTCCGCAATTGTTGCCCAAGGGGCGGAGGCTGGAGGTCATGGTGCTCTTCGCTCGACGCTGCCGTTCGTACCGGAGGTGGCGGACTATCTGGCAATGAAATCACCAGCGACACTGCTACTCGCAGCCGGGGGAATCGCGAACGGCCGCGGGCTTGCCGCAGCGTTGATGCTGGGCGCTGATGGCGTCGTTGTGGGCACCAGATTCCTAACTTCCGAAGAAGCTCTTACCCCGGCGGCCGCATCGGACAGGGTGGCACGCGCAACCGGCGACGACACCGTGCGCACGAAGGCGATTGATGCCCTGCGGGGCGTTTCGTGGCCCGAGGAGTTCTCGTTCCGAGTTCTCAAGAACAAGCTGACGGAGCAGTGGTCGCACCGCGAAGCGGATGCAACTGCCGCGTTCGGAAGTCTCGTCGCGGCTTACGCGGAAGCGAGGTCCCGACAAGATTTCGATATGGTCGTGGTGGGGGCAGGCGAATGCGTTGGCCTCATTCATGACCGCCCAAGTGCAGTGAGCATCCTTGAGGCCATGGTGACAGAAGCGCGGTCGCTCCTCGGACGAAGGGCGACACTCAATTTCGTTGACGGCACGGCTAACCCCGGCGTGCAGCGGACGCCCGCGAGCGAGCGCCGCTAACGCCGAACGGTTAGGCGACCAGTGCGGTGTGTCACTGTGTGGAAGGAGATCGCAATGTCAGAAGATTCAAACAAGGCTCTCGTTCGGCGCTTCTACGAAGAGATTGATAAAGGCAACTTGGCGGCTATGGATGATTTGGTCGCAGAGGATTACATTGACCACAATCCTCCGCCATTTGGCTTTGCCACTGGGCGGGAAGGCCTTAAGCAAGCATTTGCCCTTTTCCTCAAAGCGACGCCGGGCCATCACCGCATTGAGGATCAAATTGCGGAGGGAGACAAGGTGGTTACTCGCCTCACATCGTTCGGAAGACACGAAGGTGAATTGCCTGGCGCACCCCGAACCGGAAATGAGCCCAAGATGACGTCAATCACCATCCATCGGATTGCTAACGGGAAGCTAGCGGAGAAATGGGCCGAGAAAGACATGATCACGTTCTTGCAGCAGATAGGCGTCATGCCGCCTCATGGCAAGCCGGACATTAGGGTCGTCCCACATCTCTTTTTTTAGGCTTCGAGTGGTCGCCTAACATTCGTATATAGACTCCTCCCGCAACTGTGCAGGTGAAGCGAGGTGCTGATTAGGCACCAGACTGGCGATCTTGTAGTTACGTCCTTCGACCCCCGCCTTTGGAGCGGGGGTTTCTATTTGCTGACTCTGGCGAGTCTTCTGCTTAGGCGGCCGGCTCTAATAGATCCGCATTGTCATTGCGCGGGCTATTGACCCGCCGGCTGATGGCATTGGCGTCCAGCCAGTCAGATGGGCACGGTACCAGCAGCTGGCCGACTTCATCCTTTGCGCCGGTCATCCATCCGTCAAAATGCTCAGCGCCTAAGATGACGAGCATGCGGTTATGGAGTTGGGCCATTAGGTCATCGGACGTGATGGTGATGATGGTGCCGACACCATGTCGGGTAGCAACTTCTGTAGCGCTTCCATTTCCACGGGTTTGACCAGATGATGATCAAAACCGGCCGCTTGCGTGCGTCGTTTGTCTTCATCCTGACCATATCCAGTCAGAGCGATGAGCACCATGCCTCTGCCCCAGGGCTGCTCCCTCAGTTGGCGCGCCGTCTCGTACCCGTTGAGCCCAGGCATGTGCAGATCCAACAGCACCACATCAGGCTGAAAAGCCTCAGCCTCCTTCAGCGCCTGCGCGCCATCAAAAGCGGTGCGGGTCTCATTACCAAGTACCTTCAGCAGCATGTTTAAGGCGTTAGCAGCATCCTGGTTGTCATCCACCACCAGGATGCGGCACGTGGCTGGGCTCGCCTCTTTATCATGCGCTTGCATCACCGGTGATTCCTTGTTCAGGCCGGTTGGCGATGGCAGGCGCACAATGAACTCGCTACCCTGGCCGGGGCCTGAGCTTTTCGCCTCGAGCGTGCCCCCATGCATCTCAACCAGCCGTTTAGCCAAAGGCAGGCCGATGCCAAGCCCGCTGCATGACTGCTCTGTCGAGCGATCGACCTGCGTGAACATCTCAAAGATGCTATCCAGCATGTCGGCGGGAATCCCGATGCCAGTGTCCTTCACCGCGATGATGACCTGTTCACCCTGCCGCTCGGCGGCGAGGGAAATTTGACCTCCAGAGTTCGTATACTTCGCCGCGTTGTTGAGCAGATTGGATAACACCTGCGCCAACCGAGCCGGATCAGCATGCAGGTACACTGGCGCTGATGGCAGGGTCACCTCCAACCTGTGCCCAGATTCCCTGATCAGTGACTGCGCAGCTTCCACGGCGTCTTGTACCACGGTGGCAAGCTTCACGTTGCACTTCTGCAGGCGTACCTTAGTCGCGCGTGATGCGTGAGATATCCAGCAGATCATCAATCAGCCGCACCATCTGCTTGACCTGCCGCTCCATGCTGCCACGAGCCTTCTCGACCAGCGCAGCGTCATCCGGCGCTAATCGCATCAGCTCCAAACCTGTACGCACCGGGGCTAACGGATTTCTCAACTCATGCGCGAGTGTCGCCAGGAACTCGTTTTTGCGACGATCAGCTTCTTGAAGAGCCTCCTCCGTCTGCTTGCGCATGGTCTGGTCGCACATGACCTTACTGAAGCCGAGTAGTTTACCGTCCTCGCCCCACAGGGCTGTCGTGATCCCGCTCGCCCAGAACCGGCTACCGCCTTTGCGCATCATCCAACGGTAGTCGCTCGCAGCACCCTTAGCCGCAGCCTCCTCCATCTCACGTTGAGCCACGCCATTCTGCACATCTTCCGGCGTGTAGATCAGCGGTGCGATGTCCTTCCCGACGAACTCCGCTTCCTCAAAGCTCAACACCCGCCGAACGCCCTCATTCCAACTGGTTGCCCCGCCTTGGGGGTCGGTCATGAAGATGGCATAGTCCTTGACCTGCTCGACTAGGATGCGGAAGCGGTGCTCGCTCTCGCGCAGCCGCGCTTCCGTGCGCTGGCGTACGTCCGCTTCGCGGACAAGATTTGCGTTGGCCTCGCGCAGCCGGTCGATGACGCCCTGCTGGTCGCGTGCGAGGTGGTCCTGTGCTGCGCTTTCGCTCTTCAGGTGGACGATTTCGGTCACGTCCTCGACCCGGTGGATGATGCACGCGACCACGCCTTCCGGCCCCAGCACTGGCGTGTTCAGGGGACTCCAGTAGCGCTCTTCAAAGATGCCGCCCTCGGCGCGTGGTCGGCGGATGTCGTATTTCTGTACTGCCCTGACATCAGCTCGGCGGGTGGCCAGCACGCGCTCTAAGGACGCGCGCAAGTTGCGCACGCCAGTGGCTCCGGGATCATCGGGGTTGTCCGGGAAGACCTCGAAAAGCGCGTTCCCGATGATCTCCT
>JAPSGG010000207.1 GCA_031177845.1 Chromatiales bacterium | reverse complement strand
CTTGGAACCCGGCGACCACGACCACCTTCCCTTCCGATAGATCGCGCCGCACCCGCGCACCATTGATCTCCACGATGCGCGCCTTGTTGTGCACGCTGTCTGTACGAATATGGACCTGCCCGCCCGTGTAAGACACGGCAGGGCAGCCGCGCTTCTCAAGCGCCATGGAAAGCAGCGCGATAGTCACCTGTTCGCCCGTGGCTAGCAGGACATCCAATTCACGACCGCCGACATGCGGATCGATCTCGCGCGCAAGACTGATCAGCCGATCGGTCTCGCCGCTCATGGCCGAGGTCACTACAACTAAATCATGCCCGGCATCGCGCCCGTGCTTGACCTTGTCGGCGACGTGTTCTATGCGTTGCACCGAACCCACGGAGGTGCCGCCGTATTTTTGTACGATTAGCGCCATAGGTGTAGTTGAAGAACGTGTTATACGCGTTATACGCGTTCACTGATGACTTGTGCGCGTACCCAATCCGGCACTGACTTCAAGGCCGCATCCAGCGCCTGTGGATTATTGCCGCCGGCCTGCGCCATGTCGGGCCGACCGCCGCCTTTGCCGCCCACCTGACGCGCCACGCTATTGACGAGGTCGCCGGCCTTGATCTTATCCGTCTGATCGTTGGTTACGCCTGCCACAAGACTGACCTTGTCATCACGTACAGTCGCCAGCACGATCGCCGCGCTGCCCAGCTTGTTCTTGAGTTGATCGAGCGTATTGCGCAATGACTTGGGATCGGCGTCCTCTAGACAGGCCGCAAGCACCTTGATTCCATCAACCTCTACAGCCTGACTCGCGAGATCAGAACCGGCCGATGCCGCTAGACGGCCTTTGAGCTGCTCCAACTCGCGCTCGATCGCACGGTTACGCTCCAGCAGTTGGCGCACCTTTTGATCGACATCCGCCCGGCTGCCTTTCACGAGCCCCGCGATCTCATCCAGACGCATTTCGTTGGCGTTGATCCACTCGAGCGAGCCCTTGCCGGTTACCGCCTCAATGCGCCGAACGCCCGCAGCCACCCCGCTCTCGGCGACGATCTTGAACAGGCCGATATCGCCTGCACGCCGCACGTGCGTGCCGCCGCACAGCTCGGTGGAAAAGTCCCCAAGCCTCAAGACCCGTACCTGCTCGCCGTACTTCTCGCCGAACAAGGCGATGGCGCCGGCAGCCAGCGCGTCGCCGATCGGCATGATGCGAATATCGGCCTCGGCATTGGCGCGAATCTGATCGTTCACCAGCGTCTCGATCTCGTGCAACTGCGCCGCAGTCACGGGTTCGGGATGCGAAAAGTCGAAGCGCAGGCGATCTGGCGCCACCAGCGAGCCCTTCTGTGTCACGTGCTCACCTAGTACCTTGCGCAGCGCGGCGTGCAGCAGATGGGTGGCCGAGTGGTTGAGCACCGTAGCTTGGCGGCGCTCGGCGTCAACCGCCGCAGTGACCTTATCGCCCACCGCAATCGCCCCGCGAGTCACCGCGCCGATATGCGCGTGAGCACCCGCATGTTTGCGGGTATCGTGCACCTCGAAGTGCATCTCCTTCTGCTCCAGCACCCCGGCATCGCCGACCTGTCCGCCGGCCTCGGCGTAAAAGGGCGTGCGATCCAGAAACACGGCCCCTACTTGTCCTTGCTCCAGCCGCTGCACGAAGGTACCTTCGTACATCAAGGCAGTCACTGTGCCTTCATCGACCAAGCGCTCGTAACCGGTGAACTCCGATTCCATGACCGAGCGGCGCACTTCCTCATCCACCGTATCACCCACCTTGAACTGGCTGGCCGCGCGCGCGCGGTGGCGCTGTGTGTCCATGTGACGTTCGAATCCTTCCATATCCAGAGTCAGACCCCGCTCACGCGCGATGTCGTTCGTGAGATCCACCGGAAAGCCATAGGTGTCGTAGAGCTTGAACACCGTATCGCCAGGCACCACATTGCCGGACAGGTCTGCGATGTCCGCCTCCAGGATATGCATGCCCTGTTCCAGCGTCTCGGCGAAGCGGGTTTCCTCCAGTTCCAGCACGCGCTCGATCTGCCCTTGGGTCTTGATCAGTTCCGGATAGGCGCCCCCCATTTCCTCCACCAGCGTCGGCACGAGCTTATAAAAGAATGGCTCGTCAAGACCTAACTTGTGGCCGTGGCGGATCGCGCGGCGAATAATGCGCCGCAGGACATAGCCCCGCCCTTCGTTGGACGGCAGCACGCCATCGGTAATAAGGAAGCCGCAGGAGCGGATATGATCGGCGATGACCTTATACGAGGCACCGCGAGGCCGGTCTTCGCCGGTGAGATTCGCGATCGCATCGATCAGATGCCTGAACAAGTCAGTCTGATAATTGTCATGCACGCCTTGCACAACCGCAGCCAGGCGCTCAAGCCCCATGCCGGTATCGACCGAAGGCTTGGGCAGCGGCTTCAAGTCGCCGTGCTGATTTCGATCGTACTGCATGAACACGAGATTCCATATCTCGACATAGCGGTCTCCCCCTGCATCTTCGGTACCGGGCGGGCCGCCGGGTATCTCCAGGCCGTGATCGTAAAAAATCTCGGTGCAGGGCCCGCACGGGCCGGTATCGCCCATGGACCAGAAGTTATCCTTGGCACCGATACGGCCGAACCGCTGGGGATCGATTCCGATCTCGTTCAGCCAGACGTCTGCCGCTTCGTCGTCTTCCTCGTACACGGTCACCCATAGGCGCTCGCGTGGTAGGCTCACCTCGCGGATGAGGAATTCCCAAGCGTAATGGATAGCCTCGCGCTTGAAGTAATCGCCAAAGCTGAAGTTGCCCAGCATTTCGAAGAAGGTGTGATGGCGCGCGGTGTACCCGACGTTTTCCAGATCGTTGTGCTTGCCGCCGGCGCGCACGCAACGCTGGCTTGAGGCTGCGCGCGCATAGGCGCGGGTTTCACGTCCCAGAAACGCATCCTTGAACTGCACCATGCCCGCGTTAGTGAACAAGAGCGTCGGATCGTTCGCAGGCACCAGTGGACTCGAGGGCACGATCTCATGCCCGCGCCTTTTGAAGAAATCCAGGAAGCAGGTGCGAAGCTCGGCGCTGCTGGTCATATCAGACATAGCCAATCATTATCAACAAACGCGGGTAATGCACGCAAAATACCAAGCTGATGTTCAGACCGAAAGCAGGATGCCGTTCTTCAGGGACACCGCTCAGGCCCCCTATTTGTGAGATCATCCAGCAAGCGCCCGATCATTTCGGCAGGGAAACCCCTCTGCTGCAGGAACCGCGCCCTCCGAGCGCGCTCTTTGTACTCACGCACCGGTTCATTGCCGTAGCGCTTCCGGTATTGCGCGTATAGCAGCTCCCTCCACTGGCTCGCGCTGGCATCCAGATGCTCGTCGATCACCGCGTCGGCGACACCGCGCTCTCCAAGCTCCATGCGTATGCGGATGGGCCCGAAGCCGCGCGACTGCCGGGCGAAGATATAGCTTTCCGCAAAGCGCGCGTCGCTCTGCAGGCGCTCCGCCTCCAATCTATCCAATGCTGATCTAATCTCAGCGCCTTCGAAGCCCCGGGCGGCGAGCTTGCGGCGCAGTTCCTCACGCGAGTGCTCGCGCCGGACCAGCAGGTCCAGAGCGACTTGCCTCGCGTCCCTTTCCTCAGGCTTGGGCGGCGGGCTCTGCCTCACTTTCCACGGTGGCGCGCTTGGGCAGCAGCAGACCGCGCAGCTTGGCCTCGATCTCGCCGGCTGTGTCGGCATGTACTTTGAGGTATTCGCGGACGTTGTCCTTGCCCTGCCCGATGCGGTCGGAATTATAGCTGTACCAGGCGCCGGACTTCTCGATCAGTCCGTGCTTGACGCCCAGCTCAATCAGTTCCCCATAGCGGGAGATGCCATCGCCGTAGAGGATCTCGAATTCCGCCTGCTTGAACGGGGGCGCCAGCTTATTCTTGACCACCTTGACCCGGGTCTCGTTGCCGATGACCTCATCGCCCTTCTTGATAGAGCCAATGCGGCGGATGTCCAGGCGCACCGAGGCGTAGAACTTGAGCGCATTGCCGCCGGTGGTGGTCTCGGGATTGCCGAACATCACGCCGATCTTCATGCGGATCTGATTGATGAAAATCACCATGGTGTTCGAACGCTTGATGTTGCCGGTGAGCTTGCGCAGCGCCTGCGACATGAGCCGCGCCTGCAGGCCCACATGGGTATCGCCCATCTCGCCCTCGATCTCGGCCTTGGGCGTGAGCGCCGCCACCGAGTCGATGACGACGACATCGATCGCACTGGAGCGCACCAACATGTCGGCAATTTCCAGGGCCTGCTCGCCGGTGTCTGGCTGCGAGACCAACAGATCGTCCACGTTCACGCCCAGCTTGCCAGCGTAATCGGGATCCAGCGCGTGCTCGGCATCGACGAACGCCGCAGCACCGCCCAGCCTCTGGGATTCGGCCACGACTTGCAGCGCGAGTGTGGTCTTGCCCGAGGATTCGGGGCCGAAGATCTCGA
>JAPSGG010000206.1:2394-4469 GCA_031177845.1 Chromatiales bacterium | reverse complement strand
TCCCACACACGGCTCGCCTTTTCGAAGGCTTAGCCAAGGCGCTGCTTACAGGCCGTTCCTACACGGAACGGGAGATACCTATCGAGCTGCCCGGTAACCGCGAGCTCACCGTCAGTTGCGCGGTCACGCCTCTATTGGAGTCGGGCCACGAATCGGTCCTATTGCTGGAGATGGTCGAGTTGGATCGGCAACTGCGCATGTCGCGCGAAGAACATCTGCTCGCCCTGCACAAGGCCACTCAGGCGATGCTGAGGGGCTTGGCCCACGAGATCAAGAACCCTCTAGGCGGTTTGCGCGGCGCCGCTCAGTTATTAGAGTTGGAACTTGGCGACCCCGAGCTGCAGGAATACACGCGTATTATCATCAGCGAGGCCGACCGCCTGCGAAAGCTTATGGACCGCATGATGGGTCCCCATTCCCAGCCGCGCACGGCACTGGTAAGCGTGCACGAGGTGCTGGAACACGTGCGCAGTCTGATCACCGCCGAAGCGCCCGCCGGCGTGTCCGTAGAGCAGGACTACGACCCCAGCATTCCCTTCGTGCGCGGCGACCGCGACCTGCTGGTGCAGGCGGTCCTAAACATTGCTCGCAATGCCCTCCAGGCCGTCGGCGACAAAGGCGTAATCAGCTTCAGGACGCGCATCGCGCATCAGCGCACCTTCGGCCACCAGCGCCATAGGATCGCGGTTAAGCTCGATATTGTCGACGATGGGCCCGGCATACCCGCAGAGATGCTCGATCAGGTCTTCTTACCAATGATCAGCGGCCGCGCACAAGGCACTGGACTGGGACTTTCGATCGCCCAGAACCTAATCAATCAGCACAATGGGATCATCGAGTGTGACTCGCGGCCAGGGCACACGACATTCAGCGTGCTCCTGCCCATTGAGAATGGAACCACGGAGTCGCCGGCGTGAGCGGGCCAAACCAGGTGTGGGTCATCGACGACGATAGATCCATTCGCTGGGTTCTGGAACGCGCCCTGCGCAAGGCCGATATCGAAGTGCGGTCGTTCGAGTCCGCGGCCGACGCACTCGAGGCCCTACGGCGGGATTCGCCGCATGCCATCATCACGGATATTCGCATGCCCGGCATGGATGGATTGGACCTGCTGAGCGTGATGCGACGCGACCACCCGGACCTGCCGGTCATTATTATGACCGCGCACTCTGACTTAAGCAGCACCGTGATGGCTTATCGGGAGGGCGCCTTCGATTATCTCCCGAAGCCGTTCGATATCGATGCGGCAGTCGCGCTTGCCGAACGCGCCTGCCAATCGCGCAGGAAGGATATGGATGATCCCGTACTCGAGCGGCCGGCGGCGCAGGAGATCATCGGCGAGGCGGCCGCCATGCAGGAGGTATTCCGCGCCATCGGGCGCCTGTCGCGCTCCAATATTACCGTCCTGATTAGCGGCGACTCCGGCACCGGTAAGGAGCTCGTGGCCGGCGCCCTATATCGTCACAGCCCGCGTGCGGACAAACCCTTTATCGCCCTAAACACTGCAGCGATACCGCGGGAACTGCTGGAATCGGAGCTGTTCGGCCACGAGAAGGGCGCCTTCACCGGCGCGCTGATGCAGCGCCGTGGCCGTTTCGAACAGGCGCATGGCGGCACCCTGTTTCTGGACGAGATCGGCGACATGTCGCTGCAATTGCAGACGCGGCTTCTGCGCGTGTTGTCCAATGGCGAGTTCTACCGCGTCGGCGGACACAGTCCCATCAAGGCCGATGTGCGCATCATCGCAGCCACTCACCAGAACCTCGAAGAGCGCGTGCGGCAGGGCCAATTTCGCGAGGATCTGTTCCATCGGCTCAACGTCATCCGTATCCATGTCCCCGCCTTACGTGAGCGCCGCGAGGATATCCCGTTGCTTCTCAGATATTTCATGCGCCAAGCGGCGGCCGAGCTGAAGGTCGAGACCAAGACGCTGCGCGCGGAGGTCACGCACTATCTAAGCGGCCTCGGTTGGCCCGGCAACGTGCGTCAACTAGAGAACACTTGCCGCTGGCTTACGGTGATGGCCTCGGGACGGGAAATTCATATGGAAGACCTGCCGCGGGAGCTGCGTGAGG
>JAPSGG010000206.1:0-2384 GCA_031177845.1 Chromatiales bacterium | reverse complement strand
TGTCTCGAGCTGAGGGCGGAGGACCACGGCACGCTGCACCAGCGCGACACCTACTTCCACGCGGTGCAGGGACGGCTCAAGCTGCGTGAGGCGCCGCCGGCCACTGAGAGTCTGGCCTGGCAAGAGGCGCTGACCCAATGGGCCGATCGCCAACTGGTAGCAGGTGCTGATCATTTGTTGGCCAATGCGACGCCCGCTTTCGAGACGGTCATGATTGAGGCGGCCATGAGGAAGGCAGGCGGCAAGCGCCAGGAGGCCGCCCGGCTACTCGGCTGGGGACGCAATACGTTGACGCGCAAGATTAAAGAGCTGGGGCTTTATCCCGGCACGGAGTAACAGTAAGGGGGCTCTGATCAATGCAGCGCTTCGCGGCTCTCGGCTTGGCAATCAGTCATTCAAGATCAGTCCGCCGGTCAGCTCCCCTACATTGTTGAAGCGGTGGCGATCGAGATATTCGACGAGTCCGGCATTGATCTTGCCGCATATCAGCGGATCGTAGAATAGAGCGGTACCTACGCCCACCGCGCTTGCGCCGGCAAGCAGAAACTCGATGGCATCGGTCGCGTTAGTCACTCCGCCTTGTCCGATGATCGGCACCCTATGGACCTTGGCCATCTGATAGACCGCGTGCACTTTCGCGAGCGCGATAGGCTTAATGGCCGGTCCGGACAGGCCACCTTTGTTGTTGCCGATCACCGCGCGGCGGGATTCCACATCTACGGCCATGCCGACCAGGGTATTGATCACTGCGAGCCCGTCGGTGCCTGCCTCAATGCACAGACGTGCATTTTCGCTGATGTCGGTCTGATTTGGCGAAAGCTTCGTGATTAGCGGCTTGGCGGTGACCGCACGGCAGGCCTCGACCACGCGCGCGGACATGATCGGCACATTGCCGAACTCGACTCCGCCCTGCTTGACGTTGGGGCAGGAGATGTTGATCTCGATGGCATCGATGGGTGAGTCGTCGAACCGCCGGGTAACCGCGGCGTACTCTTCCACCGTCAAGCCCGAGACATTGGCAATAAAGCGCGTCTCGCTGAAATCTAAGGTGGGCAATATCTCATCGACCACCTTATCCACGCCGGGATTCTGGAGACCGATCGCGTTGAGCATCCCCATTGCGGTCTCGCAGATCCGGTGCGGGGCATTGCCCAGACGGGCTTTCAGCGTGGTGCCCTTAAGGCATATCGCGCCCACGTCGTGATTGGAATAGCCCTCGACGCGCGTATATTCTTCGCCGAATCCCACGCAGCCGGACAGCAGCACCAGAGGTGTGGCGAAATTGAGGCCGCAAAACTCGATCGCGAGTTTGTCCGCCCGATTGTAGTTGTTCACAGCGCTAGCCGATGTTTCACGTCGTTCTGTTCGAACCGGAGATACCGCCCAACACGGGCAATATTATGCGCTTGTGCGCCAATTCAGGCAGCAACTTGCATCTGGTCGAGCCACTGGGATTCGAGCTCGATGATAAGAGACTGCGCCGCGCTGGCCTTGATTACCGCGATTGGGTCCGCGTTCGAACGTACCGCAGTCTGGACGCGTTCATCGAGTATGTGCGACCCGCCCGCCTGTTCGGCTGCTCAACACGGGGACGTACGGTTTACAGCCAGCCTCGCTTCGCGGCGGGCGATGCTTTCCTATTCGGACCCGAAACGCGGGGATTACCGGACAGAGTACTGGATCGACTGGGGGCTGAGCGCTGCTTGCGCGTCCCCATGGTAGTCTGCAGCAGGAGCATTAATTTGTCTAACGCGGTGGCAATCGTATTGTACGAGGCTTGGCGGCAGTGCGGATTTGCAGACGCGGCTGCTGAGCCCCGCAATGATTGAGACATCCGGCCGTTCTACAAGGTCTCCATCTTGCGCTCTCTATTCAGCAGCTCAGTGACTGCCGCGCGCGGGTCTAGACCCTCGAATAGCACGCGGTAGACCTGCTCGCAAATGGGCATTTCTACCTGATGGTAGCTAGCTACCTGGATCACCGCGCCAGCGGTCGCCACGCCCTCTACGGTCTGAGCAACTTCGGCTGCGGCGGCATTCAACGGCAGGCCATGGCCTAACGCCAGACCGAACCGCCGATTGCGGGACTGATCGTCGGTGCAAGTGAGCACCAGATCGCCTAGTCCGGACAGGCCCATGAGGGTCTCGCGCTGAGCGCCGGCGCGTTCGCTCAGGCGCATGATCTCGATCAAGCCCCGCGTGATCAGCGCCGCGCGCGCGTTGGCGCCGAAGCCAAGTCCGTCGGAGATTCCCGCGGCGATGGCCAGCACGTTCTTCAGCGCGCCGCCTAACTCTACACCTACTACGTCCACGCTGGTATAGACGCGAAAGGTCTCGCCGTGCAACCAAGATGCCATCTGCCAGCGACATCGACCTCGCGCGGCA
>JAPSGG010000205.1 GCA_031177845.1 Chromatiales bacterium | reverse complement strand
CGCCGGCGCCTATATCTGCGGCGAGGAAACCGCCCTGCTGGAATCACTAGAGGGCAACAAGGGCATGCCGCGCTTCAAGCCGCCGTTTCCAGCCGCCCATGGACTCTATGGCCGGCCCACGACCATCAACAACACCGAAACCCTGGCGTCCGGCCCGTCGATCATGCGCAATGGAGCAAAATGGTTTGCGGAACTCGGCATCCCGAACAATGGTGGCGTGAAGTGCTTTTCGGTTTCGGGCCACGTCAAGCGACCGGGCAATTTCGAGATATCGCTGGGCACGCCGTTCAAGAAACTGCTGGAGATGGCCGGCGGTATGCGCGGCATGCACAAGCTAAAGGCAGTGATTCCGGGCGGCTCGTCGGTGCCTGTGCTGCCGGGTGACATCATGATGAAAACCAACATGGATTATGACTCACTAGCCAAGGCCGGTTCACTGCTAGGCTCCGGGGCGGTCATCGTGATGGACGAGTCCACCGATATGGTGGAGGTCTTGCGGCGCATTTCGCGTTTTTATATGTCCGAATCCTGCGGTCAGTGCACGCCCTGCCGCGAGGGTACGGGTTGGCTGTACCGTATGTTGACCCGCATCGTGCAGGGCAAGGGCCGTAGCGCGGATCTGGACCTGCTCACCGAGGTGGCACGTAAGATCGAAGGCCGCACCATCTGTGCGCTGGGCGATGCGGCCGCCATGCCGGTGAGGAGTTTCATCAAGCACTTCCGGCACGAATTCGAGCACTACATAGAACACGGCCGCAGCATCGTAGCCGGTGCGCCCAAAGAAGCAGCTTGATAAGGATTAACCGCAGAGGACGCGGAGAACGCAGAGTTTAATAGTGCTGGTCTTCATGTTTTACAGAAACTGTAGTGCCATCGAAGATCATGAATTGACTTCTTCAAAAATTTCTCTGCGTACTCTGCGATCTCGGCGGTAAACAAGATATGACAGAAAACGCGGTCAATCTGGAGATCAACGGCCAGCACGTAACGGCGGCCCGGGGTGAGATGATCATCGCGGTGGCGGATCGCAACGGTATCCGCATCCCGCGTTTCTGTTATCACAAGAAGCTGTCCATCGCCGCCAACTGCCGCATGTGCCTGGTCGAGGTCGAGAAGGCGCCCAAGCCGGTGCCGGCCTGCGCGTTTCCGGTGGCCGATGGCATGAAGGTGTATACGAAATCACGCAAGGCCATCGATGCCCAGAAAGGGACGATGGAGTTCCTGCTCATCAATCATCCGTTAGATTGCCCCATCTGCGACCAGGGCGGCGAGTGCGAGCTGCAGGACATCGCGATGGGTTATGGCGAGGATATCTCACGCTACACCGAGGCCAAGCGTGTAGTGAAGGACAAGAACCTTGGACCGCTGATTTCCACGGATATGACGCGCTGTATCCACTGCACCCGTTGCGTGCGTTTCGGCGCGGAGATCGCCGGTGTGCGCGAGTTGGGCGCGACCGGCCGCGGCGAGTTCATGGAGATCGGCACTTATATCGAAAAGGCGCTGACTTCCGAGATGTTCGGCAACGTGATCGACGTGTGCCCGGTGGGCGCGCTCAATGCCAAACCGTCGCGTTTTGCCGCGCGAGCCTGGGAGATGATCCAGCACCCGCTGATCGCACCGCATGATTCAATCGGTTCGCATGTGTACCTGCACACGCTGCGCGGCCGCGCCATCCGCGTGGTGCCGCGCGAGAGTGAGTCCATCAATGAGACCTGGATTTCGGATCGCGATCGCTTCAGCTATCAGGGCCTGTATAGCAAGGACCGCTTACTCGCGCCTATGGTTAAGTTGAAGGGCGTTGGGCAAGAGACCGACTGGGAGTATGCCTTGCAGGCTGTGGCGGAAGGTCTGCGCCGCTTTGCGCCCGAAGAACTCGGGGTGCTAGTGGCGCCCAATGCCACGTTGGAAGAGATGTATCTATTGCAGAAGATCGCGCGCGGCATTGGCTGCAACAACATCGACCATCGCCTGCGTCAAAGCGATTTCAGCGATGAGGCGCGCGCGCCGCTGTTCCCGTGGCTGGGCCAGAATATCGAGGATCTGGAGAAGCTCGATGCGGTGCTGTTGATCGGCTCCAACGTGCGCAAGGAGCAACCCATCGCCGCGCACCGGCTGCGCAAGGCCGCGCTCAAAGGCGCGCGAATCATGGCGATCAACCCGCGCGACTTCGATTTCAATTTTCCGCTGGTCGAACCTGCCATTCGCGATCCATTCGGTATGGTGCACACGCTAGCGGGCGTCGCCAAGGGCGTGCTGCAACATACACATGCCGACGCTCCTTACGCTCTGCGGGAGATGCTTGCCAATGTGGAGCCGGACGAGCGTGAACAGGCGATCGCACGCAGTCTTTCCCAAACGGGACAAAATTGCCTGTTGCTGGGCAATGTCGCCGTTGCTCATCCGCATTTCTCTTTGCTCCGCGCGCTCGCCTTCACGATCGCGCAACACACAGGCAGCAGGTTCGGCTATCTGCCGGAGGCCGCCAACACCGTCGGCGCCTGGCTGGCGGGCATAGTGCCGCACCGCCTTCCTGCAGGCAGAAGCCTCAGCCGACCGGGCATGCACGCGCGGGCGATGCTGGAGCAGCCACGCAAGGCTTACGTGCTGTTCGGCGTCGAGCCCGAGTTCGATTGCGAGAATCCGATGATGGCGCGAACCGCGGTCGAGCAGGCCGATTTCGTTGCGGTTTTCTCATCGTTTGCAAGTGAGGTCCAGCGCAATTACGCCGACGTGCTGCTGCCGATCGCTTGTTTCGCTGAGACCCATGGCACCTTCGTCAACCTCGAGGGGGGCTGGCAAAGCTGGAAACACGCGTGCAATCCGCCTGGCAGAACCCGGCCCGGCTGGAAGGTGCTGCGCGTGCTGGGCAATGCGCTGGGGCTAGAGGGCTTTGATTACGTATCCGCCGAGCAGGTGCGCGATGAACTCTGGAACCGTTTCTCCGCGGATTTGCAGTTCGACAACTCTGTCGCGCTAGACGAGCCTTTGAGTATGCCCCCTGCGCCGCAAGGCCTGATGCGGATCTCTAGCACGCCGATCTATGCACTGGATGCCCTGGTGCGACGAGCCGAGGCGCTACAGGCCACGCCCGATGCTCGCGCAGCCGCGTGTTATCTGAATTCGCGACAGGCCGACAGGCTGGGTCTGGAAGGTGCCCAGCGCGTACGCGTGCGCCAGGGCGGTCATGAGGTCATCCTGCCACTGGCGCTGGATGAGGGCGTACCGGCGGGCTGCGCCTGGATCCCGAGCGGCCTTGAGGCCGTTCGACGGTTGGGTTCGGGCTTCGGCGCGATCGAGATACAGAGCGCCTGAGCGTGTTCGACCTCGTTGTTTCCGCATGGGACGCGCTGCCGGCTGGTGTGCAGACGACCAGCCTCATCGTGAGCAAGATTGTGGCGATCCTGGCACCGCTGGTGGTGACGGTGTTATACATCACCTTCCTCGAACGCAAGGTCATCGGCTACATGCAGGTGCGCGTTGGGCCGAACCGGGTGGGGCCACGCGGGTGGCTGCAGCCGGTCGCCGATGGCATCAAACTGTTGCTGAAAGAGGTTATCGTGCCCACCCGCGCGAACCGCGCACTGTTTTTTTCGGCGCCGGTGCTGTCGGTCGCGCCGGCGTTGGCTGCCTGGGCGGTGATCCCATTCGACGACGGCGTGGTACTGGCGGACATCAACGCGGGACTTTTGTACATCCTGGCACTTACTTCGCTCAGCGTGTACGGAGTGATCATCGCGGGCTGGGCGTCGAACTCCAAGTACGCGCTGCTCGGTGCCATGCGTTCGGCCGCGCAGATCGTCGCTTACGAGATTGCCATGGGCTTCGCGCTCGTCGGCGTGCTAATAGCCTCCGGCAGCCTCAATCTCGGTGACATCGTGCGGGCACAGCAGGGCAGCGTGCTGCACTGGTTCTGGTTGCCGCTGTTGCCGTTATTCGGGGTTTACTTTATCTCCGGCGTAGCAGAAACGAACCGCGCACCGTTCGATGTGGTCGAGGGCGAGTCGGAGATCGTGGCCGGGTTCCATGTGGAGTACTCCGGCATGGGTTTCGCGATCTTCTTCCTAGCGGAATACGCCAACATCATCCTCATCTCAGCGCTGACCTCGTTGATGTTCTGGGGCGGCTGGCTGTCGCCGTACGAAGGCGTAGTGCCGGCCGGCGAGTTCGAGTGGCCCCTGGTCGGACTGCTGCTGGAGGGGGGAATTCACTGGTTCCTGTTGAAGACCTCGTTTTTTATCTTCTGCTTCCTGTGGGTGCGCGCCACGTTCCCGCGCTACCGTTATGACCAGATCATGCGCCTGGGTTGGAAGGTGCTGATCCCGGTAACGCTGGTGTGGCTGTTTGTGGAAGGTATAGCGGTGGCCCTGGATCTCGGCCCCTGGTTCGATTGAGTCGGAGTTGCTTATGACGGTTGCCCTGCGCGACTATTTCAACAGCTTTACGTTGCGGGAATTGTTCAAGGGTCTGCGATTGACC
>JAPSGG010000402.1 GCA_031177845.1 Chromatiales bacterium | reverse complement strand
CACGATCACCGAGATTTACGATTATCTACGGCTACTCTTCGCGCGCGCAGGCCAGCCCCGCTGTCCCACGCACAAGCTGGAGCTGGATGCTCAGACTATCAGTCAGATGGTCGACCAAGTGCTCGCGTTGCCCGAGGGCACGCGTCTGCTGCTACTCGCACCGGTGGTGCAGAACCGCAAGGGCGAGCACCTGCAGTTGCTACAGGAATTGCGCGCGCAGGGCTTCATCCGCGCGCGCATCGATGCCCAGGTCGTAGAGCTGGATCAGGCGCCGAAACTTGATCTGCGCCGCAACCATACCATAGAGATCGTCGTCGATCGCCTGAAGGTCCGCGACGGCCTACAACTGCGGTTGGCGGAATCCTTCGAGACCGCGCTGAAGCTGACCGATGGCATTGCGATTGTGGCCTTTATGGATTCGTCCGATCGAAACGATCTGATCTTTTCTGCAAATTTCGCCTGCCCACTGTGCGGCTACAGCCTCAGTGAACTGGAGCCGCGACTGTTCTCGTTCAACAACCCGATCGGCGCGTGCTCGGCCTGCGATGGCCTAGGCGTGCGCCAGTTTTTCGATGCCGCAAGGATCGTCGCAAATCCCGCTCTAAGTCTGGCCGGTGGTGCGTTGCGCGGTTGGGACCGGCGCAATACCTATTACTTTCAACTGATCCGCTCGCTGGCGGAGCATTACGGCTTCGATGTCGACGCGCCTTTCGAACGCTTAAGCGAAGAGATCAGGCAGGCAATCCTTTACGGCAGCGGCAAGGAGCGCATCCGGTTCACCTATCTAGACGATCAGGGCCGGACCTACACGCGCACGCACCCATTCGAGGGCATCATTCCCAACATGGAGCGCCGCTATCGCGATACCGAGTCCGAAGCGGTGCGAGAGGAATTGGCCAAATATCTCGCAACTCAGCCGTGTCCCGAATGCCATGGCACGCGGCTGAACCTGGCCGCCCGCAATGTCTTCATCCATGACATGAACCTCCCGGCCATAACGGCACTACCAGTCGGGGAGGCACGCCATTTCTTCGCCGATCTGCGGCTGACGGGCCGGCGGGGTGAAATCGCCAACAAGGTGGTCAAGGAGATACAACATCGCCTGAACTTCCTCGCCAACGTGGGGCTGGATTATCTGACCCTAGAGCGCAGCGCCGAGACCCTGTCCGGAGGCGAGGCCCAGCGTATCCGGCTGGCCAGTCAGATCGGAGCGGGCTTGGTGGGTGTCATGTACATCCTGGATGAACCCTCGATCGGCCTGCACCAGCGCGACAACCAGCGCCTGCTCGATACGCTGATGTATCTGCGCGATTTGGGCAACACGGTCATCGTGGTGGAGCATGATGAGGAGGCCATCCGCAGTGCCGACCACGTGGTCGATATGGGTCCCGGCGCAGGTCGGCACGGCGGTCGCGTAGTGGCCCAAGGAACGCCGGACGAGATTGCCGCGAACGCGGCCTCACTCACTGGCCAATATCTATCCGGCAAGCGCGCCATCGAGATTCCCGCCGACCGCAGGCCATGCGATCCAGAACGGACGCTCAGACTGCGCGGCGCAAGCGGCAATAACCTGCGCGACGTGGACGTGGACATACCGATTGGGCTCCTCACTTGTGTCACTGGGGTATCCGGTTCGGGCAAATCCACGCTGGTCAACGATACCTTGTATCGCTATTTGGCGCGGGAACTGAACCACGCCGCGGCTGATCCAGCACCGTGCTCGGCGGTCGAGGGCTTGCAGCATATCGATAAGGTGGTCGACATCGACCAGAGCCCCA
>JAPSGG010000204.1 GCA_031177845.1 Chromatiales bacterium | reverse complement strand
CGACGCCAGTTACGCGAGCGGATCAGGTGGGACAACAGCTCGCGCTTGCGCGTACTTTCTACAGGATGCACCACCTGGCGCACGGTCTCGGCGGCAGCTTGCTTCGGCGCCGCGTCGATGCGCGTCGGTGCCTGCAGCAGGCTGCCGGCAAGCTCGCGAATGCCGTCGGCGAAGGTCGCGGAGAACAACAGGTTCTGCCGGCGCTTCGGCAGCACCGCGAGAATCTTGCGGATATCCCGGATGAAGCCCATATCCAGCATGCGGTCGGCTTCGTCCAGCACCAGCACCTCGACCTGGGACAGATTCACGGTGCGCTGCTCGAGATGGTCGAGCAGGCGCCCTGGAGTCGCGACGAGTATATCCGCGCCGCGGCGCAATGCGGCTATTTGTGGGTTGATGCCCACGCCGCCGAACACCGCGCAGCACTTGAGCGGCAGGTGTCTTCCATAGGTCTTCACGCTGTCTTGCACCTGAGCCGCCAGTTCGCGGGTGGGCGTGAGAATGAGCGCACGCACGGTGCGCGGGCCTTTTCTGCCGGAGGGCGCTGCAAGACGCTGCAGTATGGGCAGTGCGAAACCGGCCGTCTTGCCGGTGCCCGTCTGCGCGGAGGCCATAAGATCGCCGCCGGCGAGGATCGCCGGGATCGCTGCACGCTGCACGGCCGTGGGCTCGCCGTAGCCTTTATCGGATACGGCACTGACTAACGCGGCCGACAGGCCGAGTGATTCGAATGACATGGGTATCGCTCCAATGTGCCTACGCAAGGCACGGAGCCCTGGGCCGGTCCAGGCAATGATTAAAGTTGTGTCGAGGCAGACCGGGAGGGAGTACCGCGAGGCGCTGGGAGACCGGAGGGCCCAGCGCGGCGCAGTATAGCAGAATACGCCGCAGCTAATATGCGCGTTATGCGGCGGGCTTCGCGGCCTTATAATGCCGCTCTCCAATGCCCTTACTCACGCTTCAAGACGTGTCGCTGGAGTTCGGCGACATACCCATACTGCGCCATGCTGATCTCACCATCGAGGCCAGCGAGCGCGCGTGCCTGATCGGGCGCAACGGCGCCGGCAAGTCCACGCTATTTCGGCTCATCACCGGTGAGCAGCAACCGGACAGCGGCGACATCCGCTATAGACAGGGGCTTCGCATCAGCCAACTCGAGCAGGCATTGCCCAGCGAGCTGTATAAGACCGTCCGAGACTTCGTTGCGGGCGGTGTCGCGGAGCTCGGCCGGCTGGTCACGCGTTACGCTCATCAGTCCACACAGGATCTGGGCGCGGCGCGCATGCGAGAACTTCAAGACCTGCAACACCGCATCGAAGCCGACGGTGGCTGGAACCCTGAGCAAAGAGTCGAAGCGATTCTGAGCGAGCTCGAACTGCCGGCCGAAAAACTTGTGGGCGAACTCTCCGGCGGCTGGCAGCGCCGCGTGGGTCTCGCCCGCGCGCTGGTCTGCGATCCGGATCTGCTGTTGCTCGACGAACCCACCAATCATTTGGATCTGGCGGCGATGCAGTGGCTGGAGGATCGCATCCGCGGCTTCACGGGCAGTGTTTTATTCATCACGCACGACCGCGCCTTACTCAAACGGCTGGCGACCCGCATCATCGAGCTCGACCGCACCCGGCTCACCAGCTGGCCCGGCGACTACGGCAATTTCTTAAGGCGCAAAGAGGAGACCCTCAACGCTGAGGCGATCGAAAAGGCCGGATTTGAAAAGAAGCTAGCGGAAGAGGAAAGCTGGATCCGCCAAGGCGTCAAGGCGCGGCGCACCCGCAACGAGGGCCGCGTGCGGGCACTGGAGGCCATGCGCTGGGAATACGCCGAACGGCAGAAACTCAGGCGTCAGCCCGCGGCGCGCATCCACATCGAGGAGTCCGAGAGCGAGTCCGGGCGCAAAGTGATCGAGCTCAACAACGTCTGCCATGGCTATGGCGCCGAACGGCTGATCGACGGCCTCTCGCTCAAGGTCATGCGTGGGGACCGCATCGGGCTTATCGGCAACAACGGCGTGGGCAAGAGCACCTTGCTCAAGATCATGCTTGGCGAGCTCGCGCCAGAGCAGGGCACCGTAAAGCTCGGCACGAACCTGGAGATCGCCTACTTCGACCAGATGCGCCGGCACCTCGAGCCCGACAAGACCATCGCCGAAGTGGTCGGGGATGGGCGCGAATACATCAGGCTGAATGGCAAGGAGCGCCACGTCGTCGGCTACCTTCGGGGTTTTCTGTTCAGCGCGAAGCGCGCCATGACACCGATCAAGGCCTTGTCCGGCGGCGAACGCAACCGCGTGATCCTGGCCCGTCTCTTCACCCGTCCGTCCAATCTGCTGGTGCTCGACGAGCCCACCAACGATCTCGATGTCGAGACCCTGGAAGTGCTGGAGGACAAACTGATCGAGTACCGGGGCACGCTCATCGTCGTCACCCATGACCGGGAATTCCTGGACAATGTCATCACCAGCACTCTGGTCTTCGAGGACGGCGACAAGGTGAGGAGCTACGTCGGCGGCTACAGCGAGTGGCTGAGGCGAGGGAAACAGCTCACCGAAAAGGACAGGCCCAAAATCAGAAATGGCGCAAAGACATGCGATGCGAACGCCAGCATCGACAGGAAGAAACCTGCAACAAAAAAGTTAAGCTACAAGTTCAAGCGGGAACTCGAACAACTTCCCGCCCGCATCGCGGCGCTGGAAGACGAGGTTAGGATGCTGCAGGAAAAGATCGCCGAACCCGATTTCTACAGCCAGCCCTACGACAAAGTACAGCCGGTTCTGCATGAACTCGAAACCAAGCAGAAACTGATCGATGAGGCGATCGATCGATGGCACACGTTGGACAGTCAGCAGGGATAGCCTGACTCGAAAACAGAATGGTTGCGCCCTATGCCGTAAGCAACCGAAGCTCCAGGTTATTGAACGGCTGGCACCTACGGTCGGAGGTCACTATCTCCAGCGTCTGCGCGAGGGCTGCGAGTCGGGTGTCTGTCCAAAGATACGCGTTACCTTGCGGCCCTTCATCAGTGGATCCGATCCAGTCCAAGCTGCCATTTCGACCGAGGGGAGAAATCCGGCTTTGCCGTCCCGAACAGAGTGGGGGATTTCGTCAAGATCTCTCCCTTCGGTCGACACAAAGATTTCTCGCTGCGCTTGTATCCTGTTATTGGCGCGTTCTGGGATAGTCGGGAGGCGCCCGGGTGGGGTGGAGGGACTTTCCTGCACACCTGGCTGGTAACCCGGGAACGCTGCTCAACCGCCCAACGTGCGCAGGATGGCCCCTGCGTGGCCCACCAGCAACGAAAAGTGGCCCTCCGCCGGGAGAAACTCGGCACAGCAACCGGCAATGCACGCGGCATGTTCGCGGCCCATGGCAACCGGCACCGTGCGGTCGTCCTCTCCGTGCCACAGCCACGTCTCTACCGCGATAGTCGAAGGATCGATATCCCATCCGCGCGTGTAGAGATGTAAGTCCCAGGCCGCTCCCCTGCCGCCCTGCCGGAAGGCCTCGCGCGAGGCCGCCAGAAAAATCCCGCGCAGCATGGGTTCGGCGAGCACCGCATGATCGATTGGCGGTGCGCCGGCCCTCAGGATAGCCGTCGCCGTACCGGGAAAGCGCTGCATGAACGGCCCGACCACGCGGGTGTAAAGGATTTGCGCCAGGCGCGGTGCGCTGCGCGCGAACCGAACGAATTGGACGGCGGGGAAACCCATGCCCGCGGTCGCCGCCCGCCCGGCGAGCGATCCTACCCCGCAGACGATACCGATCCTGGTAATCCGCTCGGGTATGCGTATCCCGCAGGCCATGGCGTACGGCCCGCCGCCCGAGACGCCTAGCACCGCAAAGCGCTCAAGCGCCAGGTGATCGGCTAGCCGTACGACCTCGTCAGGCCAGTCTGAAAGGCGCCGTCCGGGTTGGAAGTCCGACTGCCCGTAGCCCGGCCGGTCAGGGGCGATCAGCCGCACGCGCTCTTCGCGAGCCGCCGTCTCCCATAACTTCAGCTCCAGACGACAGGAGGGAAACCCATGGCAATAGATAATCGGCCGGCCATCAGGATCACCAACCTCACCGAAGCACAGCCGGCGCCCGTCGGGCAAGAACAGAAACCGCGGTTCGATCATCAATCGGCCGATTCTTCGGAGCTAATGAGTGCGGGGCAAGACAAACCTGGCGGTCGAGCTGGTTTCGACTTGAATCTGGCTTTAGCTCATGATCCTGGCGCCTTTTTCGCGTCGATGCTGGGCTCGCGTCGTCATTGGCGAGTATACCGGTCCAGCCAATGGGTGCGCGGATCGCATGCGACCATCTGGGCTCATGCCCACCAGCGATTGGCGGCGCTTCAGAAGGTATGGCCGAAGGTCAGGTACACCAGACCCGATTCTTCCTCGCTGAAACCGACATCGATCCTGGCCAGGATCGCTTGCCCGAGTGCAATGCGGGTGCCCGCACCATAGCTATAGCGGAAATCGTTGACGAGCCGCGCCGGCAG
>JAPSGG010000203.1 GCA_031177845.1 Chromatiales bacterium | reverse complement strand
ATCTGCTCACCTCCCGCTGGCCGCGGGAGTGGATGAAGTGCCAGTTCGCGGTGGCGGCGGCTGACCTGCAGGAGTGCCTCGGTGATTATCTCAAGCATCATGACGCTATACGGGAGCTCCTGGAAACGGTTCAGGCGCGACTGATGGTCGCGCTGGCGCAGCGCGAGGATATGGCTGAGGTCATGCGGGAGGCGAAGGTGCGCAATCCCTAGGCCGTATGAGCGCCAATCGCAGCGGCTTCATCGAACTGGCCCCGCTCACGCAGCGGGGCTTTTTGTTTATCCGATGAGCGCCCATACAGCCGCCCATCGAGGACCGTGGTGGCTTCATCTGGTCGCAGTAGCGGACATCACGACCGCCTGATAACTTGGTTTTGATCGCTGCAATGCCTCCAAACGGCGATCATTTTGCGATTGCCATATTGCCCCGCCTCAAGCGGGGCTTTTTATTGTGGGCAGAATCCTGCGTAGTAGGGATGCTTGACTTTGCTTCAGCAAACCCCAATATTGATTGAGCAGGTGTTCAAGAAGGTGAATTTTCGTCAGTAGTCCTCGCGTTAGCCAGTACTGCAGTTGGTCATCTCGCTCCCTTGATTCTCATGCGCGTCGGGCGTACCCGCAGACAGCGGCGTCTGCCCATACTTCAATCTATTTAGGAATACTCAACATGACAACTGGTACAGTTAAATGGTTTAACGAATCGAAAGGCTACGGCTTTATCACCCCCGATGGTGGCGGCGATGACTTGTTCGCCCACTTCTCTGCAATTAAGGTCACAGGCTTCAAGACGCTCACCGAAAACCAGAAAGTCTCTTTTAACGTGACCACCGGTCCTAAGGGCAAGCAGGCTGCGAATATACAGCCGTTATCCTGAGGCACTCCCTGAAAAACCAGCCTGAGCCGTCGAGCTCAGGTATCGTGTCAATTGCCCCGCTTCGGCGGGGCTTTTTGTTTGCGGGCTTTAGAACCGGTATACGTAGCCGGCGCCGATGTGGTTGATCTCGACATCCGAACCGGAAATCTCTTTATCAAAATAGCGGATGTATTCGACGTTGATGCCGTGGCGCTCGGTGAAACTGAATTCAGCGCCGGCACCGTAGGAAACATCGCTCTCGGATTCATCGACTTCCAAACCCATGAACTCCGCCTGCAACTCGCCGGAGGTATAGCCCGCCATACCGTAGATGCCAAAGCGGTTGCCTTCGACGGGTAACCAACCAATACGCGCCAAGGCCGAAACAAAGTAGGGGATGCTGATCTCGACGCCCTGCACTTCGTCGTCGTCGATACTGGTACCACCGCGCAGCTCTAGGCCGAAGACCTTGTTGAAATCGTATCCGAGGCGACCTGTAACGACAAGGAAATTGAGGTCGCCGAAACCGTCTTCGCTGTAGTCCACCTGACCGGCCATGGTGCCGACAAAGCTTGAGCCGGCTGGGTCGCCCTGGTTGTACATCTGCGCATGCGCGGTGCCGGTGAGCAATGCTGAAATCGCCAGCGTGTGAATAATCCGTTGCATCTTTGTGTCTCCCCTGTGGTGTTTATGCATTGAGTCCGCGGCCATGGTAAGGAGAGACTTTGGCCATGCAACGCTGCACTAATATGGACGGCGCAGTTGGGCTGACGAAGGATTGTTCTGTGCGTGTGTTTAGGACTTGGCCCCACTATGCGGCCCGCTTGATCAGATCCGCATCGTCACTGCGCGGGTTGTTCACACGCCGGCTGATTGGATAAGCGTCTAGCCAGTTAGACTGGCACGGCACCAAGAGCTGTTCGACTGCATCGTTTGGGCCGGTCATCCACCAGTCGAAATCCTGAGGATCCAGGATCACCGGCATGCGGTGGTGTAGACGAGCCATCAGCTCGTTAGGCGGGCAGGTGACGATCGTGCACGTCGCGAGTGGCCCGCCCAGGCCACGCCGGCATCCTGCCGGCGTGGCGCAGGCGGTAGCGAAGCTGGAACACCTGTTTGGAAGACGAGTCTAATTTTTGCGTCGTGATGAGCGAGGGCGCCTACATTGCACAGACGGACCTGCCGCTGCCTACCCGGATAGGCGGGCAATCTATGCCGTCCATGGCGTGGAAGTGCCGGCTCACGTGATCGAGCAGCGTGATCAAATAACACCAAGGCCATCTACTGGGAACATAATGTCGAGGTCAGGCGCATTATGCTGGAACTCTATGGCTTCGATCGGTATTTGCACGACATCCAAGCCTACCCTGTGCATTCAGACCGCTACGGAGATCTTTACGAAATCGATATGCACAGATGGATAATGAAGGTCGTGTGTGTCCGCGATAGCGCACCCGAAGCAGACGGTCAGCACAAAGTGCATTGGCTTAGCGGTGACCCGCGCGCTCGCATGGCCCATGATGCTGTGGCCTCAACGTTCGGGCTGCGCGACTCTGACTACAAGCCAATCATCGAAACCTGAGGTGAGGGTGCAGTGGCCTGATCAATATGACCTTCAAGGCTTATCTATTTCGGGAGTAGAAACGGCCGCGCCGCGGCACGCAATCGTATACGGTGAGGTACTCGCGTGCCATCGGCTCCGACGAGAAGCGTTCCTCAAATGTCTTGCGACATAAGCGCCGGTCTGGCAGTTCGAGGTGCTTCACGGCGGTCACCGCCTCCTCCACACTCGAGACCACGAAGCCTGTGAGGCCGTTCTGTATGATCTCCATAACCGACCCATGTCGAAAAGCGATGACCAGCGTGCCCCAGGCCATGGCCTCGATCATCAGCAAGCCGAGTGCCTCAGGCCAATCGATTTGGAACAGCAGCGCGCCGGCCTCTCTGAGAAATTGCCCTTTCTTGGCTTCCCCGATCTCGCCCCGAACTCCACACCGGGCTTGTGCAGTCGCGGCCGCACCCGCTGCTCGGAGTAGTCGCGGGCGCCATAATCGATCTTTGTAGTCGGCGCCACGTTGTAGCGGTCCTTGAGCTGGAACTGATGCGCGGTCACGTTGAAGTACCGCTCGATGGCGGCTTGATCTTTCGAGACGAAGCGACCGCACATGTCATGAATCCTCGGACGGATGGCCACACCCGAGCGATCCAATCCCAATCACCTCGGCCTCCAGCCGCAGTTCGATGATTCGCCCATCGGGCAGGCGCTTACGACCTAGCCGTTTGACGGTGAGCGTGTCGCCTTCCTGTAATTTCGCGATCATCTGGGGAATGATCTGATCGATGTGCTTGAGGAACTGGTGCTGTTTGAGTTTGAGATCAAAGGGATCACTATCCATAAGTGATCACCGCGTGGTCAACGACACATCGCCTCGCACGGCATGCCGTCCCCATCACCATCTAGGCCAGCAGAGCCGCACTGCCGCGCGTACGTCATCGCTTCAGCGCACGAAGCAAACTGATTGCAGGTGCGCGTAATACTACACTCTTTGCCGACAACGACAGTCAGCTCGCTAGGTACCGCTGCCCGAATACCTCTGCGCCAATCCCATGGGGGGATTGGATGTGGATCCTGCCATAGCCCGCGCTTCTCACGCCTAGCCTCGATCTCGGTATCCGCATAGATCTGGCGGTCTAATGGATTCTGCTCGTACTGATACTCTTTGTAGTGCCAGGCGAGCCCCGCATCAATCTGCTCAAGGTTCACATCATGCACAGAATCCAGAACCTTGCCGACGATGCGGCCGTAGCGGTCGCGCTTGTTGTATTCGATAGTGACTTGCTTGCCGAACACCCGCTCGCCGAGATGGTCGCCCGAAACCGTTCCGAAAGGCTGGCCGCGCTCGGGCGCATCAATGCCTGATAGGCGGATCTTGTGCTGCTGATGGCTGGCGTCCAGGACGGTGAGCGTGTCGCCATCGGCGATTCCGATCACGCGGCTGGCGGCTGGCGGCTGATCGAACAGCGTCGCGCCTACACCGCAAGCCTGTTTACTGCTGAGGCTTGCAGGGGAATGCCTCGGCCAAAGAAGAACCAACGAGTATGCTGCCAGGACGATGCCATTCGGCGGGGTTCTCTCGTATGTAGCTCTTGACGACAGCCACGAGTTGGCCGACCGAGACACCTGCCGGAGTACAGAAAAAAGTGCCCTGCCATGCGTCCCGCACGCCTTTTATATAGCCGCGGAACTGGAAGGCACCCGCATAGTCGGCTGCTTCTGCAGTACCAGCGTCTACCCGGTCGTCTGCATTCGCAAGCATTTTCAGATCATAGCCATTGTCAAGATAAGAGGCAGCTCCCGGATGCAAGCCCAGCATGACCAAAAGCAGCCACGGCGTCAGGCGACGCAGAAGAACATGGCTAGATCGCGCAGTTTGCACCCCTGGTGCACCCCCGGCAGTGGAACTATCTCCCCTGACCTACGCGCCTATCTGGTAAGTGATTGATGTGAGGCAATAATTTGGTGGGCGATGCTGGGATTGAACCAGCGACCCCCGCCGTGTGAAGACGGTGCTCTCCCGCTGAGCTAATCGCCCATTCGATCGAAAGGCGATTGTAGGTCTCTCGGGCGCCAAGCGTCAA
>JAPSGG010000202.1 GCA_031177845.1 Chromatiales bacterium | reverse complement strand
CGTGCGCGTCCGGCAACCAAGTGTGCACCGGCCACATCGGCACCTTGACTGCGAACGCCGCGAGCAGAGCCAGGAAGATGAGAATCTGCTCCGTGAGGCCTAAGGGCATTTCGTGAAAATGCAGGATCGCGAAGCTACCAGACTGCACGTATAGATAGATCAGCGCCACCAGCATGAACACCGATCCCAGGAACGTGTACAGGAAGAACTTGATCGTCGCGTAGATGCGGCGCTCGCCGCCCCACACGCCAATGACCAGAAACATGGGGATCAGCATGCCTTCGAAGAAGATATAGAACAGCATGGCATCCAGCGCCGAGAAGACGCCCACCATCAGCCCTTCCATGATCAGGAACGCGGCCATGTATTGGGATACGCGGTGCTTGATGATCTCCCAGCCCGCGATCACCACCAGCACCGTGGTGAAAGTGGTGAGCAGGATCAGCGGCATCGAGATCCCGTCCACACCTAAGTGATAGTTGATGTTGAAGGCGTCTATCCACGGCACGAACTCCACAAACTGCATCGCGTGCGTGTCGCGGTCGAACGCGGTGAACAGCGGAATGCTAAGCAGGAAGGTAGCGACGGATATACCCAAGGCCAACCGGCGCACGGCCGGCGTCGCCTCGTCTCCAACCGCGAGCACCGCGATGCCACCCAGGATCGGCAGCCAGATAACGAGGCTGAGGAAAGGGAAGGTGTCGCTCATGGAAGACCGCCGATCGTATTCGCGCAGAGGCGCAGAGGTGCAAAGTAACTCACACTATTGCGTCGGTTTCATTTATGTCTTCGGGTCTACGCGAACCACAGCCGACTCATCAACACGAGCAGGCCGATGATCATCACAAACGCGTAGTGATACAGGTAGCCGGTCTGCGCATGGCGCACCCTGCCAGACAGCCAGCCCACCATCCGGGCGGTGCCATTCACCAGCGCGCCATCGACCACGCGCGCATCTCCGACGCGCCACAGAAACTGTCCCAGAGTTTGGCCACCACCCGCGAGATACTTCTCGTTGAACTCGTCGAAGCCATACTTGTTCTGCAACACCGCGTACATCCAATCCATGCGTTGCCGGGCGAGATCGGGCAGGTCAGGTCGCCGGATGTAACACCACCAGGCCGTAACGAGGCCCGCTATCGCGAGCCAGGTCGGCGCCGCGAGAAGGCCGTGCAGGAGGTAGCTCACCGCACCGTGAAAATGCTTACCGACTTCGGCCAGTACATCATGGTCTGGCGCAGCGACGATCGCGCCATCGAAGAAATCTCCAAATACGATTGGGCCAATCGTAAAGCCCGCCACCACCGAGGGGATCGCCAGTAACACTAGCGGCATGGTAATGACCTTAGGCGATTCGTGCAGATGGGCTTTAGCGTGCGGATCGATGCGCTCCTGCCCGTGAAACACAAGGAAGAACATCCGGAAGGTATAGAGGGCGGTCACGAACACGCCGATGAGCACAAGGAAGTAAGCGAGGCCGGAGCCCGGCAGATGGGAGGCATGCACGGATTCGATGATCACATCCTTGGAGAAAAAGCCTGCAAAGCCCGGAAATCCGATTAAGGCCAGTGATCCGATCAGCGCCGTCCAATACGTCACGGGCATGTACTTCTTCAAGCCACCCATGCGACGGATGTCCTGCTCGTGGTGCAGGGCTACGATCACGGACCCTGCGGCCAGGAACAACAGCGCCTTGAAGAAGGCATGGGTCATCAGGTGGAAGATGCCGGCGGCGTAGGCCGAAGCGCCCAGCGCGACCGTCATATAGCCGAGCTGCGACAGGGTCGAATAAGCCACCACGCGCTTGATATCGTTCTGCACGATGCCGACCAGACCCATGAAAAACGCGGTCAGCGCGCCGATCACCATGACCACGGACAATGCCGTCTCGCTGAATTCGAATAGGGGCGACATGCGCGCCACCATGAAGATACCGGCTGTGACCATCGTGGCGGCGTGAATTAGCGCGGAGATGGGCGTGGGGCCTTCCATCGAATCCGGCAGCCACACGTGCAGCGGCATCTGCGCGGACTTGCCCATCGCACCGATGAAGAGCAGGATGCAGATCAGGGTTATGGCGGACCATTGGCTGCCTGGCAGGACCGAGATCGTCTCCCGCGCAAGCTCTGGCGCCTGCTTGAATACTGCGTAGTAATCAGGACTGCCGGCATAGGCCAAGATGGCGGCGATGCCCAGCAGGAACCCGAGGTCGCCGACGCGATTCACCAGAAATGCCTTGAGGTTCGCGCGGATGGCGCTTTCGCGCGTGTACCAGAAGCCGATCAGCAGATAAGAGACTAGGCCCACGGCTTCCCAACCGAAGAACAACTGCAGGAAGTTGTTCGACATCACCAGCATCAGCATCGCGAAGGTGAACAGCGAGATATAGCTGAAGAATCTCTGGTAGCCAGGATCGTCGTGCATGTAGCCGATGGTGTAGATATGCACCATCAGACTGACGAACGTGATGACCACGGCCATCAGCGCGGTGAGATGATCGATGAGAAAGCCGATCTCGAATCGGATGCCGTCGCTGACCAGCCAGGTGTAGACCGAGCCGTTATAGACGGGCGCGCCGCCGATGACTGTATCCATGAACACCACGAGCGACAGCGCGAACGAAATCGCGACCGCCGCGATTGTGATCGAGTGGGCGCCGCGCCGTCCGATTTGCTTGCCGAACAGCCCCGCAATGACAGCGGCCAGCAGTGGCGAGAGCGGGATGGTGAGATAGATGAGCTTCATAGTTCGCGCCAAGATTCCAAAACGCAAATTTCACATGGAGAAGTCGTCCGGCCGGTGCTTGCAAACCTGGTGGCTTTGCGCCTTTGCGCGAGTTTCGGTTCTGTCATACCTAGCCCTTCATCTGATCCAAGTCTTGCACATTGATCGTCTCGCGGTTGTGAAACAGGACGACCAGGATCGCCAATCCGATCGCGCTTTCTGCGGCCGCGACGGTCAGAATAAAGAACACGAACACCTGCCCAGCGATGTCGCCTGAATAATGGGAGAACGCGATGAAGTTCAGGTTGACCGCCAGCAGCATCAGCTCGATACACATGAGCAAGACGATGACGTTCTTGCGGTTCAAGAAGATGCCGGCCACGCTCAAGGAGAATAGGATTGCTCCCAGGACCAGGAAATTTGACAGCGGGATCAACTGCCGCCTCCGGAAATCCCTCCTTCTTTCCCCTTTGTCAAAGGAACGTTGGGGGGCATTTTCTGGGCTCGTAGACTTACCAGCCGCACACGGTCGGCGCGCCGCACGCTCATCTGCAATGCTGGATCCTGATGCTTGGTGCCGGGCCTACGGCGCAGAGTCAACGCGATGGCGGCGATGATAGCAACCAGCAGGACCACCGCGGCAATCTCGAAGGGGTATACGTAGTCGGTATAGAGCACGCTGCCCAGGGCCTCGGTGTTGCTGTAATCGGCGGCTGCGGAGATAGCCCATTCGTTCCTGAACGGCTCCGATCCCACGACCAGCGCCATCTCGATAGCCATTACGACGGCCACAGCTATCCCTAACGGCAGGTAGCGCGTGAACCCGGACCGGAGCTGTGCAATGTTGATGTCCAGCATCATCACTACGAACAGGAACAGCACCATCACTGCGCCGACGTAGACCAGCACCAGTGCGATGGCGAGAAACTCTGCGTTCATCAACATCCACAACGCCGCGCTCGTAAAGAACGTCAGCACCAGGTACAACGCGGCATGCACCGGATTGCGCACGGTGATCATGCGAAACGCCGCCCCGACCATGACGACGGCGAAGAAATAAAAGACGAACTGCTGGAAAGTCATCAGTGGCTAATCGACATGCATCGTGGCAGTTGTGGTTAGGCTTTTAACCGCAGAGACCGCAGAGCACGCGGAGAAAAAAGAAAGACAGCAGACAACATATTTTCTCTGTGTGCTCTGCGTGATCTGTGGTTAGGTCTTCAACGATACCGCGCGTCGGCCGCTCGATCAGCGGCGATCTGTGCCTCGTATTTATCGCCGATCGCCAACAGCTCGTCTTTGTGAATGACGTTCTCGCCGCGATTCTCGAAGTGATACTCGAAGATGCGCGTCTCGACGATAGAATCGACGGGGCAAGCTTCCTCACAGAAGCCGCAGTAGATGCACTTGAATAGGTCGATATCGTAGCGTGTCGTGCGGCGCGTGCCGTCGCCGCGCTGTTCAGACTCGATGGTAATGGCGAGCGCGGGACACACCGCCTCGCACAGCTTACAGGCGATACAACGCTCTTCGCCGTTCGGGTAACGCCGCAAGGCATGTAGACCTCGGAAGCGCGGAGATTGCGGCGTCTTTTCATCTGGGTACTGCACGGTCACCTTGGGCGATAACATGCGCCTGCCGGTCAATCGCAGACCCTTGAACAATTCCCGCAACGTAAAGCTGTTGAAATAGTCGCGCAGGGCAACCGTCATAAGCAACTCCGACTCAATCGAACCAGGGGCCGAGATCCAGGGCCACCGCTATACTTTCCAC
>JAPSGG010000201.1 GCA_031177845.1 Chromatiales bacterium | reverse complement strand
AACACATCGCCCTGGCGGACAACACAAGGTGTTGTCATGGCATAGATCGCCGTGTTACTCATTTCATTGCCTCCGGTGTTTACCATTAGCCCCTCAGTCGTCTATTCCATTAATACGGTGCATCGATGTTCGTACGCTGGAGTACTTCTGAGATCGGCTTCTTTCATCGCCCAATGGATGGCTGCCTGCTGGCAGGTGCAGGGGACTTTCTTGGTGACAACTGTGTGTACTAGCGGGTGAATTAAGGCGCCGGCTGATGCAATCAATCCTGCGCCACGCACCTGCCGCCTACCCCAGGCGGTGCTATCCTCCATTGGTTTGGAGTACCCGATGACGAGGGATTTACTGGGCAGGGCACAGCCCGCCACTCCAAGAACAACGCACCGCCCGTTTCATTTCGCGTAAGGCAGTGTTGGCACCTCGCAGAAAATTAAGGGGGACCAATTCGCTACGGTCCTGCCAAAAGGCAAACGACTAATAACTCTCTTATAGATTATTTGTTGCTTCAGTCAAGGCAACGTGTACTAGGAAATAGCGCCTTGGCGCCGGAGATTAATCCTGACATGTCAGGCGCCAGGATTGCTCTGGGCGCGTGAACCCACCGCCAAGAGTGGCGCTCATGGTCCCAGCTTCTGGATGTGCTGTCCGGTTGAACCGATCGCGAGGCGCGGGGGCGCACCACCCTAGACACGCCCCAGCGCGCATTATCTTCGATGTATGAATCTACTCGGCTGGAATTGGGCTGCTAGATCACAGCTATAGAGTCGCCGGCACTTGCTTTACGAACTCTGCGAGCCTCAGCGACGAATTCTCTAGGCGCGGAACGCACCGTTTTGTAGCGCATTGCCATCCGGGCAAGTCTGGCGCATTTTTAGCGCGCTCCGCAACAGGAAATGGCCGCAAATCACGGCAGGGCATAACCGCCATCCAGTGTTTTGGCTACTGTTTGTACTGTTGTTCATTGTTGTGACGGATTGTCAATCGCTGCGAAACGCAGACTTTCCAATTCGTTGGTCGTAGGCTCGAATCCTACACGGCCCACCATTAAAACAACTGCTTAGGCCAGCGCGATTCCTTCAGGCGCGCCTTTATGTGCCAATTTCGTGCTCACAATTCGTGCGGCCGCGTTCCTGAGCCGGTCTGCACCGAGGTGCGCGTAGCGCGGAACCATCTCGTACGACGACCATCCGCCTAGTTCCATCAGCTCCTGAACGCTTGTTCCGTTCTGCACGTGCCATGAAGCGCGCGCTTGCATGTCCATAAATGTGGGCATGTTCACGTCACTCAGCAAAATACTATCAAGGGCCTATGTGTTTTCTAGCGCTTGCATGGCATGCAAGAGGTCGGCGGTTCGATCCCGCCTAGCTCCACCACCCTGTTTTCCTGCGCGGTTCCTCTCGATCGATCCGTAAATCGGAAATCATTTCGCCTTGTCAATAGAAGATTCGCAACCTGCAATATGTTTGTCACTTATGAGACTGTAGACTATGGCACCATGCCGGCGAGGTTCAGCGTTCCCTGTCGGCTGAGCGTAATTGCCCCCTGCGCATCCGGCTGACCCAAGTAGGGGAGGGCGTTACGGACCTCTTCGGGTGTGGCGGCGGTAGGTTCAATGCGCAGGCGCCCGTGATACTTCCAGCCGGTTTGCAAACGGGCTCCACCATTCAAGCGTAGGACGTCACCGGTATTGTTCAGCTCGGCCACGGCCGTATCTCCATGCTGCGCGAGCGCGATATTGACATTGCCCAACGCGAACCTGGCCGGACGGACCAGCTCCGCATCGCGCCACACCACGAGGCCGTCTAGTGCCTGTGGCCCACGGTCGTTGAATTGCGAGGAGCGGACATCCACCTCGAACTGACCATCGATGTCCACGCCATAGTTAGCCAGGTAGGGAGCCAGGAGGTCACTGCTGCCCAGAACGTGTGTGTCCGCAAGGCGGAGACTATCGAAGCCCACGCCGACCGTCCCTCGGCCCTGCAGACCCGGCCGGTCTATACTGACGTCGGACTCGATGCGACCCACCAGCAAGGCCAGTGGATTCACGTCCCAGCTCACTCTGCCGAGATTGAAATTTCGAACCTGCAGCCGGTTTGCCTGCCCCTGCCAGAGTGTTCCCTGTAGTCCCGAAGCCTGGATGTCAGGCGGCAGGTGCTTGGCGACGACATGCACGGGCGCCGTGACCACCAGCGAGACGATGAACGCCGCGACGCCTAGCGCGAGCAGCTTCAGCATCGTTTAGGTCATGGGCGCTGCAAGCTGAGCCGGGTATCGACCTGGCCGGATGCACCGGTCGGGCTGATAGTGGCGCGAATCACGTCGATGTTATGGCTGCGCTTGAGCGCGCCAAGCCATTGGATCGTGAGGTCGAAATCTGCATCGTCCATCGAAAGCTTGACACCGTCGTCGCCTTCCGGCTCCATCCGTTGTATCTGGTTACGGACACCCGCCTGCATGGCGCTGCTGTCGATGATGGAAAGCAGCGAACGTGGGTCGTTCAGCGCAGTAGGCATTGAATTGCTTGCGCGCGCCTCCTGCACCTGCAAGCTGGCCTGCCGCATCCAGGCAAGGGCTTCCTGCTGCGCTTGGACGTTCACGGCCAATTGGGCGTGCCGCTCGGCGAAAGGCGCCCACACGAGCAGATAGACCAGTGCGACGAGCACCACTGCTGCGCAACCTGTGACCATCAGCCGTTCGCGTGGCTGTTGCGAGTAAAACCACTGCTTCATCCCTGCGTCTCCCGGATCACCAGTCGACCGCTGACCGTGGCACCACGAGTCTCGGCGGATTGGATTTCGGCGGCTAAGCCCTGGTGATCTTCGATCTTTCGCCTTAGCGCCTCGAATGAGGCCAACTCGCGCGCGCTCAAACTCAGTTCCAGTCGCCCATTCAGGTAATCGAGTGTCTCGATGCTGACGCCGGCGAGATCCTGGATCGATTTACCGGCCGCATCCAGCAGCAGCATGAACGTCTCCCCGCTATCGATCTCGGCCGCCTCCTGCAACGCCGCGAGCTGCTGCTCCATCTGTACGCGCGCGTTGACGATCCGGTCGGCATTAGGAAAGGTGTCCTTGTAAATCCGCGTGATGTCGGCTTGCAGGGCGCGCTCGTCCGCCGCCAGCCGCTGATAGTCGGTGATGGCGTCCACCGCCTGCAGCGCAATCCACACACCAAACAATACCGCGGCGGCCCGCCACGGCTTGATCAGTCTGACGATATCGCTCTTGGTCCGGTAGTCACCCTGCAGCAGATTGATGCTGCGTTTTTCCTCAAGCCCTGTGACCCACAGCGGGGGCGGGCACCCCTCGCGGAGTTCGTAGCTTACGGATGGGATGGGAGGGAGGGGTGGGCCGGCCTCGCCATTGCAGCCATACACCTCGATCATGGGCGGCTGGACGGCGGTATCCTCCAACATGCAGTTCAGTAGGGATTCCAGGTTAGCGAGCTCCAGCGTAAAGCCGCTGAAAGGTCCGGTTCGCAGCAGCGCGCGATCCTTTTCCAATAACAAGCTCCAGCCATTATCGCTGGCTACCGGTAGCGCAAGCGCATCAGGAATTAGGGCATGAGCAACCAGGCCCGCCGCCTCCAGCTGCGCCAACCAACGAGTCATATGCCCTCGCGCGGCTACCGCCACCGGATGACTTCCATCGGGCTGGCGTGGTCCCGGCGCGAAGTGTAACTGCTCCACGTCTTCCGCCAGGTCCTCTTCCAACGCGTAGGGCAGGGCCCGGGCGAGCTGCTCCCGATTGCGCGCCTTTATGTCGACTCGGGTAAGCAGGACATGTTCGGTAGGCACGAGCACGACCGCGCGCTTATAGTGCGCGGCCTGTGCTGCCTCCTCAAGCGCGCCGTAACCGACTTCACCGATCGGCAGCCGATTCGCGTCGACGGCGATCCATTCCGCGAAGATGGCCTCGTCGCCAGCAGCGCCGGGATAGATGCGGATCAATAGCGTTTCCATCGTCAGTCCCTTAGTTCAACCCCTGAGCGCGTCGTATCACTTTGGGATCACCCTGGTCAGCGCGCATGATCAGACTGCTCAAGGCTGCGCGCCCATAACCAATGCGGGTTTCGATGTTCACCTCAAAATACTGGCTTGCAACCGCGATGTCCTCAGCATTCACCTGGGCAGCTAAAATCAGTGGATGCGTGGTGAAGTCCTGCGGTGTCTTGAACGGATTCTCCTGTCTTAGCTTGACGATGGCGATGGCCAATTCCGCGTCGATGTTGTTCGACAGAGTAGCCATTACCTCCGCCGGGGCGGTATTGACGTTGATAGGCGTGGGCGGGGGCAGGGCGGTCACGAAAGGGGCAATCTTTTGATAGGTCTTTTCATCGAAGCCCTTGACTAAACGCAGCTCGCTGACACTCGTCATCGTCCGGTTTGCAGTGCGGTAGGGATGCTCCAAGCCCGCATAGTACTCATCCTCGGCGCCATCGGGCGGTGTGGCGTTGATGTCCGGATCCAGCCAATCGGCGACCGCCACAGCGAGACTGG
>JAPSGG010000200.1 GCA_031177845.1 Chromatiales bacterium | reverse complement strand
TCGACATTCACGGCGGCCGCCTGCGCTAGCTGCCCAATCGTGAGCCCTCCGGTCAATCGGTAACTCTCTTGATTCCGTACCATGGTACGGGGTTTATGCTGCTCCCATAGTACAGGCTGAGGAAGTTGGAAAACGCTCGCTTCGCGCGGGCGTGTCTGCTGCTCATTCAGCAGAGCGGCGCCATCTTCAACATCAGCCATCAGGGAGCCTGCCGTGCGCACCATCATTCTCGAGTCGGAGCTGACCTGCCCGAGCTGCGGGTTCACCAAGTTAGAAACCATGCCGACCAATGCTTGTCAGTTTTACTACGAATGTATCAACTGCGGGATGTTGCTGCGCCCGCAGCCGGCTACTGTTGCGTATTCTGCTCCTATGGCTCTGTGCCATGCCCACTAATTCAGGAAGCCCATCAATCGGGCACCGCAACCAAAAGGTGTTGTGCAGGAGAGTTATGACGATGTATGGGCTCGAGGTCGATGTTACGGCGCGCATCGCTCCGCTCTTTAATCTGCTCGACTGCGCTTCTCGCGAGATAATCAAACAAGCGTGCGAACTCGTCATGGCACGGTTCACCCTATCCTACCCGTGGATCACGAGACTCCTGCGTGGAAGTCTCCGCCCCGGCATTGATAAATACGAGCGCAAACACTTCAGTGGACAGCAACGATAATTGTTGCCACTTGCTGCTGATTAGTACTGAACGATTCCGCGCAATATGGGTCGGAGCGTCAGTTGAACATGTCTGCTCGTCGGGAGAGTCATTAGACCGATGAAGGCTTTACGACTCTGGCGCTGATCAAGGATAATCCGCCGCCATGCCGCGCATCTTCGTTACGATTTTAGCAGTCCTGCTGGTTGTTGCCGGCGTGGCGACGGCATCCGATCTCCATATCGAGGCGTCGTCTGTGAAACACCTCAGCGTCGATCAGCCTGCCGACAACGATAAGCTGCCAGACAGCAACGGGCATTGCGGCTGCTGCTGCCATGGCAGTGCTCACTACTTAGCGCTGCCCTTAGCCGAACCGTGGGTCACGCGACTTCCTCGCGGGGCCTTATCTCTTCCGAAAGACAATCTTCTAACCAGCTTACCGCTGGCGCCACCACCTCACCCGCCACAGACCTGATTCCGCGCCACCCGTGGGGCATGGGTGTAACGCTCATGCGAAGCCTCATGAAGCCGGGAATCGGTCAACATGAATCTCATTTATCGCACACCGGCGCTGTCCCGCGTCGACTTACTTTCCACCAGTTTAGCGGTAGCTGTGTTCTTCGTGCGCGCCTTAAGGCGCAGTCTGGCCTTGCCTTTTCTTACAAATCCAGCTTACGAATCCGAAGTTTTGCACCGGCTGCTCCATCGCAAAAACCAGCCGCTCGAGTTGTTGCTTGGCCCCGGCATCATGCTCATCTGCACGGTATTTCCCGCGATGTCTGTGGCGGCATTGGATGATCTGTCAACAAATCGTGAAGCTCCACTAACTGTATCCAAAACCCTGACCCTGTCCGAAGCCAGCGCCGCGGCGTTGCTCGGCAGCCCGGTGCTTGAATCTTTCAACTATGCACTACGCGCGGCCGAGGCCGGGCGCATCCAAGCGGGACTGCGGCCCAATACGGCGCTGAGAGCGGAGTTCGAGAATCTAGCAGGTACTGGCGAACTGAGCGGCACGCGCGGGTTGGAAACGACCCTGCTGCTGAGCCAGTTGCTCGAATTGGGCGGCAAACGTGCACAGCGCGCCGCAACGGCGGCCATGGAGCTGAAATTATTGGAGGCCGATTACGAGATACTGCGCCTCGATGTGCTGGCAGAGGTCGCGCGGCGGTTCGTGAACGTCGTGAACGACCAGGCCCTGCTAGAGGTGGTCCGCGCGGCCGTAGCCATCGCTGAACGCACGCTCGACGCGATTGAGTCGCGCGTGGCTGCGGCTCGGGCTACGGGCGCCGAACTGAGCAGGGCGCAGATCGCGCTCGCGCGCGCGCGCATCGACTTGGCGCAGCGTGAAAGCGAGCTCCGGATCTCACGCCGTGCGTTGGCCGCGACTTGGGGTGATCTGAAGCCACGCTTTGCACGCGTCGAAGCCGATCTCTTCGCGCTGCCCACACTGGGCGATTTCAAGCGACTTCGGGCGCAATTGCGGGCAAGCCCCGATCTACAGCGGTTTCTGACCGAGCGGCGTCTGCGCGAAGCGGAGCTACAGCTTGCGAAGTCCGGCGCCATTCCGAACGCGAGCATCGGCGCTGGTGTGCGGCGCTTAGAGGCGGTTGACGATCAGGCTCTGATGCTGAGCTTCTCCGTGGGCTTACCGGTGTTCGACCGCAATCAGGGCAACATCGCCGCCGCCATGGAGCGCCTGCAACGGGTTGAAAGTGATCGACGCGTTCGCCTTATCGCTGCTCAAACACTGCTGTTTGCGACCCACCAAGAGCTGCTGCAAGCCCGTAACCAGGCGAGCACGTTGGAACAAGAGGTCATTCCAGAGGCCAAGCAAGCGCTGAATGAGATCGAGGCCGGCTATCGGGCGGGGCGCTTCTCTTTTCTTGAGTTAGCCGCTGCGCAACGCGAGTTCATCGACGTACGAAGTCAAGCCATCGTCGCCGCGGCGGACTTTCACCAGCTATTGATCGAGATTGAGCGCCTGACCGGGATGGAGTTTGCCCGGCCCAAGATACGAGAGGTGGCGCCATGAACTTGCGCGGAATTTTACAGCTGGTGCTCGTGCTGACGGTGCTCGCCCTCGGCGCCGTGGCGGGTCTTAAGATTGTGACGCTGGACCCCGCCGCCACCAGCTCGAGCGAGGAGGGTGAAGGCCACGAAGGTGAAGAGGGTCACGCGCATGAGGGCGAGGAAGTTCATAGGGAGGAACAAGGGGAAGGTGAAGGTCACGACGAACACGGGGAGGCTGAAGGTGAGGTGCACGCCGAGCAGACGCGCATTGATCCCGAAACCGCGAAAGCCGCCGGCATCGAAACGGCCCAGGTCGGACCTGCGCAGATTCGCGAGACCCGCGTCCTGCAAGGACAGGTGCAGTATGACGTGCAGCGGGTGCGCCGGGCCATGGCGCGTTATCCCGGCGTCATTCTCCGCTTGAACGCAAGCATCGGCGACCGTGTGCAGGATGGTGCCGTGCTGGCCGAGGTGGAAAGCGATGACTCTTTGCAGACTTACGCAATCCGTGCCCCGATCGCTGGCATCGTAACGCAGCAGCTTGCCAATGTAGGCGAGATTACGCCTCGTCGAGGTCTTTACGTGATTGCCGATTTGAGCCACGTGTGGGTGGACCTGGCCGTTTTCCGCAGCGATCAGGCCCAGGTCCGAGTCGGGCAGCCTGTGCAAGTGCGCTCGCTAGACGCGCAGCTCGAAGCCACCGGCAAGATCGGCTTCATCGCGCCGGTCAGCAGTGCCCTCAGTCAGAGCACCACCGCACGCGTCTTCCTCGACAATCCCAAGAAGACCTGGCGGCCCGGCATGGCCGTAACGGGCGAAGTCACTGTGCAGGAGGTGCAGGTTCCGCTCGCGGTGCGCAATAGTGCGCTACAGCCCTTCGAAGGCGCCAACGTGGTCTTCGTCCGCGAGGGCGATAACACCTATGAGCCCCGCGCACTCGAGCTCGGGCGCACCAACGGCAATCATACTGAAGTGCTGAGCGGACTTGACCTCGGCACGGAATACGTGATCGAGAACAGCTACCTGATCAAGGCAGATATCGAGAAGGCCAGCGCTGAACACGCGCACTAGAGGACAACGCAACCATGCTCGATGCGATCATTCGTTTCTCCATCGCCCAGCGCTGGCTGATCTTCTTTGCCACCATCGGCATGGCTGCGTTCGGGGTTTACAACTATCAGCGCCTGCCAATCGATGCCGTACCGGACATCACCAACGTCCAGGTGCAGATCAACACCGAGGCACAAGGCTACTCGCCCATCGTAGTTGAGCAACAAATCACCTATCCGATCGAGCTGGAGATGGCGGGTCTACCGGACTTGGATTACATCCGCTCACTGTCGCGTTATGGGTTGTCGCAGGTCACGGTGGTGTTTAAGGAAGGCACCGACATCTATTTCGCGCGCGATCAAGTCGCACAACGCCTGCAGCAACTCGGCGAGACGATGCCCGCCGGCATCGAGCCACAGATGGCGCCGATCTCAACGGGCCTGGGCGAGATCCTAATCTACACGGTGGAGGCCGAGTCGGATGCCCGCGAAGAGGACGGCTCAGGTTATTCGTCGATGCATCTGCGTGTGTTGCAGGACTGGGTCATCGCGCCACAGTTACGTCAAGTCCCCGGTGTGGTCGAGATCAACACCATCGGCGGATATGAAAGACAGTTCCACGTCACGCCCGATCCCTCCAAGCTGCGCGCGTTTGACGTGAGCTTTGAGGACATCGTCACAAGCTTAGAGGCCAATAATGCCAACGTCGGCGCAGGCTACATCGAGCAGCGCGGCTCACAATACCTCATCAGCGTGCCGGGTCGAGTGCAAAGCTTGAATGAAATCCGCAA
>JAPSGG010000199.1 GCA_031177845.1 Chromatiales bacterium | reverse complement strand
GGCGGCCTGCTGAAGGAAGCGTTCGGATTGATCCTCCGCATCGTTGAGCTCTGAAAAACCATTCGCCAACTCTCTGCCCGCGATGAAAAACTCAAATCGATCGGCGACGGAAGGATCGGTGTCGTTGCGGCGCGCCAGCGGTGAGACCTCCGTTGGGTATGCGGTGATAAATGTGGGCTCTTGAAGCCGCGCTTCCACCGTCTTTTCGAAGATCTCAAGTTGAATCTTACCCGCTCTATAATCGGCTTTGATCGGAACGTCGAGCCGCTCGGCGAATGCGCGCCACCTCTCCAGATTACCGGCATCAGCCCTCTCTAAGCCCGGATTGTAGCGGACGATCGCGTCCTTGACGGTCATGCGCGTGAACGGCCGGCTCAGGTCGTACGTCTGACCCTGATAATTCACTACCGCGCTGCCGCTAACATCAATGGCCAGCTTGCGCAGTAGGTCTTCGGTTAAGTCCATCAGATCATGATGGTCGGCGTACGCCTGGTAAAACTCCAGCATTGTGAACTCTGGATTATGCTGCGCGGACAGACCTTCATTGCGGAAGTTGCGGTTAATCTCATAGATCTTTTCGAACCCGCCGACCACCAGCCGCTTTAGATACAGCTCGGGTGCGATCCGAAGATAAAGCTGAGTTCCCAGCGCGTTATGCCAGGTCACGAAAGGCCGAGCCGCCGCCCCACCGGGAATCGCCTGCATCATGGGGGTCTCAACCTCGAGGAATCCGCGTTCGTCCAGATACTCTCGGATAAAACGGATCACGCGGCTGCGGGTACGGAAAACCTCGCGCACCACATCGTTAACGATCAGATCGACGTAGCGTCGCCGATAGCGCTGCTCCTGATCGGTCAAGCCGTGGAATTTCTCAGGAAGCGGGCGCAGTGATTTACACAGCAGTCGCGCATCATCGACCTTGATGCTGAGTTCGTCGGTGTTGGTCTTGAACAGCGCACCGCGGGCACCCACGATATCGCCCACATCCCAGGTCTTGAACGCCTCATAGGCGCCTTCCGGCAGTGCATCGCGCTGCAAGAACAACTGGATGCGACCAGACATGTCCAGCACGTGCGCGAAACTGGCCTTACCCATCACCCGCTTGGCCACCATGCGCCCGGCCACACTTACGCGGACATTCTCGGCTTCCAATTGCCCCGGGCGCAAGGCGTCGTAGCGCGCGTGCAGGTCGGCCGCCAATGCATCACGCCGGAAATCATTCGGGAAGGGATTGCCTAGCGCGCGTAGTCCCTTTAGCTTTTGCCGCCGCTGAGCCATGAGTTTGTTTTCGTCGAACGCGGCACTATCTTCTTCCATCAGTCTCACAAACCACTCTTCAGACTTGCCTCGACAAACCGGTTCAGGTCGCCATCTAGCACCGCCTGGGTGTTGCCGGTTTCGACGCCGGTGCGCAGGTCTTTGATGCGCGATTGATCCAGGACGTAGGATCGGATCTGGCTACCCCAGCCGATGTCGGCCTTACTGTCCTCCAGCGCCTGCTGTTCTCTCCTACGCTTCTGCATCTCAAGTTCGTAGAGCTTCGCCTTGAGCTGCTTCATCGCCACATCCCTGTTCTTGTGCTGCGAGCGGTCACTCTGGCATTGAGTCACGATACCGCTGGGGAAATGGGTGATACGCACCGCCGATTCGGTGCGATTGACATGCTGCCCGCCGGCACCGCTGGCTCGATAGACGTCGATGCGCAGGTCCGCAGGATTGATCTCGATATCGATATCGTCATCTATCTCGGGCGACACAAATACGGCCGCAAACGAAGTATGTCGGCGGCCTCCGGCGTCGAACGGTGACTTACGCACCAGCCGGTGCACGCCCGTCTCAGTGCGTAGCCACCCGTAAGCGTATTCACCCTCGAATTTAACGGTGGCGCTCTTGATGCCGGCGACCTCGCCCGGGGAAACCTCGACCATCTCTATCTCAAAGCCGCGCGCCTCGCCCCAGCGCAGGTACATGCGCAGGAGCATATTGGCCCAATCCTGGGCTTCGGTGCCGCCGGAACCGGCCTGAATATCCAGAAATGCGTTATTGGCGTCCAACTCGCCGGCGAACATGCGGCGAAACTCCAGCGCGTCGACCTGTTGTTCAAATCGGTCGAGCTCGCCGCCGATCTCAGCGATCATGGCAGCATCCTGGTCTTCGGACGCCAGGTCCAACAAGACCTCTGATTCGCTTAGGCCCTTGGCCAGATCACGCAAGGCGTGCACGACCTCTTCCAGCCGGGCGCGTTCCTTGTTCAGGCTTTGCGCTCGCTGCGGGTCGTCCCAGATATCCGGCTTTTCGAGCTCGCGCACCACCTCCGCGAGCCGTTCCTGCTTGTCGTCATAGTCAAAGATACCCCCTGAGCGCTGCGACGCGCTCCTTCAGGTCTGCGAGGCGTTCTTCGACGGGGCTTCGTTCCTGCATAGTGAGCGACAATTGGGAAAGCGGGCATAGTACAACAAGTGTACGCTGCAGTTCAGCCGGCGCGGGATGCAGGAAGTTTATTTCGCGATTCTCTGCGGTAGAGGGGCGAGCCGGGCTTAGACGAGCGTCCTGTGAACGCTTGTCCCGGCGAGCGGGTTGGCCACGGGTGGACAACCCCGGACTTGCCAGCGGAGCGGGACCGCGCAGCGCCGCAAGTGCCGCCTATCTGGGCGGCTGCAGCCGTCGAGAATGAGGGAAAGCCCCTTATCCACTAACCGGAGTCATGCTTCTTCCTTGTCGTCCTCAGCGAAATCCCGGCATGGATTCATTTAGAGTTTCCATAGGTAGGTAACGGTGAGCTGCGGACGGGTTAGGCCTTGATAGTCGTTTTCCTCTAAACGATAGAGGAGACGAACGACGTTTGTTCCCTCTCGCCAGTCGAATGCCTCGGCGTTGAACACCATTGCCTCGAGGGTGCAGGCGCAGCCTTTCGGTCTGACCATGAGCTTCAGGTGGCGTTCGCCAACCGCGCGGTGGCTCACGACATCGAAGACGCCATCGAATACCGGCTCCGGAAAACCCTGGCCCCATGGCCCGGCTCGGCGCAGCAAGCGGGCAACATCGAGCGTAAAGTCGAGCTCGGTTAACTCGCCATCCGAATAGAGCACGCTATCCAGTTGCTCCGGCGTAATAACAGCGCGCACGGCGCTGTCGAACGCTTGGCGAAAGGCGTCCAGATGCGCCGCAGGCAGGCTCAACCCAGCCGCCATCGCATGGCCGCCGAATCGGCTGATCAGGCCAGAATTAGCCGCGGCGACCGCGTCCAGCACGTCGCGAATATGCAGGCCCGGAATAGAACGCGCAGAACCCTTGAGCATGCCGTCGCCGCCATCCGCGAATGCAATCACGGGGCGGTGGAAGCGCTCCTTAATACGCGCCGCCAGGATGCCAATGACGCCCTGGTGCCAGCCCTCATCGAATAGGCACACTCCATATGGCAATTCGTTCTGTCCGATGTGGGCATCGACCGCCTGCAGGGCGAGCAGCGCTTGCGTGTGCATCTGGCTCTCGATCTCACGCCGCTGCCGATTGAGCTCATCGAGTCGCTCCGCCAACATCCATGCACGTCCGTCATCATCGCAGAGCAGGCACTCGATCCCAAGCCGCATGTCCTGCAAGCGGCCCGCAGCATTGAGCCGCGGCCCGATCGCGAAACCGAGGTCGGCGGCCACGGCGCGCTCGGCGAAACGGCCCGCCACGCGCAAAAGCGAGCGAATTCCCGGTATGCACTGCCCCACCCTGATACGTCTTAACCCCTGCTCCACCAGAATGCGGTTGTTTTGATCGAGCGGCACCACATCGGCAACCGTGCCCAGCGCCACCAGGTCCAAATGGTTTGCTAGGTTGGGCTCCGATAGCCCGCGCCTTGCAAACCATCCCGCCTCGCGCAGCCGTTTTCGCAGCGCCAGCATCACGTAGAAGATCACTCCGACGCCAGCTAAGTTCTTACTCGGAAAGTGATCGCCGCTTAGGTTCGGGTTGACGATTGCGTCCGCCGCCGGCAGCTGTGAACCAGGCAAGTGGTGGTCGGTAATCAGCACGCGCATCCCCTGCGCGCGCGCCGCCGCTACGCCTTCTATGCTGGAAACACCATTGTCGACTGTGATGAGTAGATCTGGAGCGAGTTTCGCGCCCGCCTGTACGATCTCGGGGGTGAGTCCATATCCGTACTCAAATCGGTTAGGCACCAGATAATGCACGTCACGCGCACCAAACGCCCTCAGTGCACGCACCGCCAGCGCGGTGCTGGTGGCGCCGTCGGCGTCAAAATCGCCTACGACTAAAATCCTCTGGTCATGCTCCAGAGCATGGACCAGCAGCGAGGTCGCGGTATCGATGCCGGACAGCGCCTCCCAGGGCAGCAGGAAAGAGACCGAACGTTCGAGCTGTCACGCATCGGTAACACCGCGGTGCGCATAGATGCGCCTGAGTAGCGGGTGCAAATCATCCGATAACAATGTCGCCGTGGCAGTGCGCCTCGATATTCTGGGCGTGCGTATCGTAATATTCACCATCTA
>JAPSGG010000198.1 GCA_031177845.1 Chromatiales bacterium | reverse complement strand
GTCGCGTTCCGTTCGAGTTCGAGGTGCCGGCGGGCGAGATCCCACTGGGACGGCGGATCGAGCGCCTCCCCTATGCCCCGGATGATCCGGTAACGCTCGGCGAGCGTTGCTACGAAGCATACAACATTCAGGTTCACGGTCTGATGAAGCGGTTGGATAGCACGGGGATCAAGCGTCTCGTGATCGGAGTTTCCGGGGGATTAGACTCGACGCACGCGCTGATCGTGGCGGCCAAGACCATGGACCGGTTGAAGCTCCCTCGCGCAAACATCCTCGCCTACACGATGCCCGGATTTGCGACCAGTTCAGGTACGCTTATCAATGCGCGCAAGCTGATGCGCGCCCTCGGCACGACCGCCGGTGAGATTGACATCAAACCCTCTTGTCTGCAGATGTTCAAGGACATCGGTCACCCGTTCGCCGAAGGCGAACCCGTCTACGATGTGACTTTCGAGAATGTACAAGCCGGCGAGCGTACCTCGCACCTCTTCCGCCTCGCCAACTTTCACCAAGGTCTGGTGCTTGGCACGGGTGATTTGAGTGAATTGGCGCTTGGATGGTCGACCTACGGCGTGGGCGACCACATGTCGCACTATAACGTGAACGCTTCAGTGCCAAAGACGCTGATCCAGCACCTGATCCGCTGGGTCATTGCCTCAAAGCAGTTCGATCGACAAACGAGCGCCACCCTACAGGCCATCCTCGACACCGAAATCTCGCCTGAGCTTGTGCCCGGCAGCAGCGAGGACAAGCCTGGCCAAAGCACGCAAGAAACGATCGGCCCCTACGAGTTGCATGACTTCAACCTCTACTACATCTCGCGCTTCGGCTTTAGGCCCAGCAAGGTCGCATTCCTATCCTTTAGCGCGTGGGGTGATAAGATGCGAGGCGAATGGCCGGAGTGGCTGCCCGCAGGGGAGCGGCGCGAGTATGACTTGGCGACGATCAAGAAGTGGCTTGAAGTGTTCCTCTATCGTTTCTTCAAGACGAGCCAGTTCAAGCGCTCGTGCCAGCCGAACGGCCCGAAAGTCGGATCTGGCGGATCACTGTCACCACGCGGCGACTGGCGCGCGCCATCGGACTCGGAGGCGACCGTCTGGCTGGAGGAATTGCGCAGGAACGTTCCGGATCGTTGGCCTTGAAAACGCAAGAGCTCGTATCTACTGGGGCTGTTAGTTTACTCTCGGCTTTCGCATCATAAATATCTTCTCTCCCCCGAAAACGGGGGAGAGGATGCGCGTGAGAGGCAGAAGCTAAAATGCCGCCAATCCCCCTCACGCCGTCATCTTCAATGGGGCGAGGGTATTAATGAGTTCTAATGAATTGCCTATGGCTCAGCCGCTCTGGCAACCGTCGCCCAAACAGATCCGCCAAGCCAACCTGACCGCCTTCATGCGGCGGGTCGAAGGCGAATATAAGATACGCCTGCCTGATTATGGGGCGCTCTACCAGTGGTCGATCGACGAGCCCGAGGCCTTCTGGTGCGCACTGTGGTCGTTCGCGGATGTCCGGGCGAGTCGACAAGGCGAGGTGGTGCTTGCGCACGGCCAGCAGATGCCCGGCGCGCGTTGGTTCCCGCAGGCGCGGCTCAACTTCGCCGAGAACCTGCTGCGTAGCCGCGATGATGCCCCGGCCATCATCTTTCAAGGCGAGGACCGAGTGCGGCGCGTGCTCACGCACAATCAGCTTTACAATCAGGTCTCGCAGCGGGTCCAGGCACTGCGCGCCGCGGGCGTCGAGTCCGGTGATCGCGTGGCGGGATTCATGCCAAATCTGCCCGAGACCGTCGTCGCCATGCTGGCGACCGCCAGTATTGGCGCGGCCTGGTCTTCCTGCTCTCCCGATTTCGGCGTGCAAGGGGTGCTGGACCGGTTTGGTCAGATCGAGCCCAAAGTGTTGTTCACGGCCGATGGCTATTTCTACCAGGGAAGGGCGCTCGATTCGCTGACCAAGGCCGCGGAGATCTGCGCGCATATGCCCTCGCTTGAGCGCGTCATCGTCGTCCCATACCTAGAGGCGCGGCCGGCCATCCCCGGCGAACTCCCCAAGGCGCAAGTCCTCGGCGAATTCATCGCGCCTTATGCACCGATGGCGATCCGGTTCGAACAGCTCCCCTTCGATCACCCGCTTTACATCATGTATTCGTCGGGCACTACGGGCGTTCCGAAATGTATTGTCCATGGCGCGGGCGGCACCCTGATTCAGCACTTGAAGGAGCACCTGCTGCACGGGGATGTGAAACCCGCTGACTGCCTCTTCTACTTCACTACCTGCGGGTGGATGATGTGGAATTGGCAGGTCACCACGCTCGCCACGGGCGCGACACTCCTGCTCTATGACGGCTCCCCGTTTTATCCCGATGGCAACGCGCTGTTCGATTTCGCCGACCGCGAGGGCATGACTCATTTCGGGACCTCGGCGAAGTTTATCGATTCCGTCCACAAGGCTGGGCTTGAGCCGATTAAGAGTCATCGACTGGACAGCTTGAAAATGATGCTCTCGACTGGATCGCCGCTCGCACCCGAAAGCTTCGATTTCGTGTATCGAGCCATCAAGCGGGACCTGTGCCTCGCGTCGATCTCAGGCGGCACCGATATCCTGTCCTGCTTTGCGCTCGGCAATCCGATCCTGCCGGTCTGGCGCGGCGAGCTGCAGTGCCGCGGACTTGGCATGCGGGTCGAGGTCTTTGACGAAGACGGACGTTCCGTGCGCGGCGAGAAGGGCGAGCTTGTCTGCACCGCGCCATTCCCGTCCATGCCCATCGGCTTCTGGAATGACCCCGACGGCACGAAGTACCGCGCCGCTTACTTCGAGAAATATCCCGGCGTATGGCGCCACGGCGATTACGTGGAATTGACTGAGCATGATGGCATGATCATCTACGGTCGTTCGGATGCTGTCCTGAATCCAGGGGGCGTGCGGCTGGGCACGGCAGAGATCTACCGTCAGGTCGAACAGCTCGACGAGGTCCTAGAGAGCATCGCCATCGGGCAGGAATGGCAGGGCGATGTGCGCGTGGTGTTATTCGTGCGCCTGCGCGAAGGCCTTACCCTGAACAATGAGCTGATCGCGCGCATCAAGCAGCAGATCCGGCAGAACTGCTCGCCACGCCACGTGCCGGCGGTGGTGGCGCAAGTCAGCGACATTCCACGCACGAGAAGCGGAAAGCTGGTGGAACTCGCTGTGCATGACGTGGTGCATGGCCGTCCGATCAAGAATCAGAACGCGCTGTCCAACCCGGAGGCGCTGGAGCAGTTCAAGGACCGGCCTGAACTTAAGGCCTGAGCCCAACGCGCGGGTACCGTGCGAAATCTGCTAGTGAGTGCCTACTCATTAGGTGACTTGGGTACGCAATCCTTGTCGTTCCCGCGACGGCGGGAACCCAGTGCAGCGCATGCCGGGCTTGCTGAGTTCGCGGAGATGACGATGCTCGGTTGTCTGACACGCAGTTTGTGATATGCCAACAATTAGTTGCCCTTTTTGATAGGGCAGAGTCCACGTGCCTTGTTACAGTAGGCGCCTGCTCCCCTTGTTCAAAGAAGTGTCGGTGGTATCAAGCTTATGAAGGCAATCTCGCGTTTTTTCCTCGGCCTCAGCACACACGGCTTCCACCGCCTGCACTATCTTGAGTGGAATGGGCCGGCCGACAAGCCGACAGTCGTGTGCGTGCATGGCCTGACCCGCAACGCCAGGGATTTCGATACCCTGACCGCAGCGCTATGCACCGACTTCCGTGTCATCTGTCCGGACGTGGCGGGGCGGGGCCAGAGCGATTGGCTTACGAACGCCGACGACTACAGTCTTGCCCAGTACCTGGTCGATATGACGGCCTTGATCGCGCGCCTGGATGTTGAGCGCGTAGACTGGATCGGCACCTCGATGGGAGGCTTGATCGGGATGCGGCTGGCCGCCCAACCGGGCACCCCGATCCGACGTCTCATCCTCAACGACGTCGGGCCCTATATTGCTCAGCCCGCTATGCAGCGCATCGCCGAGTACGTGGGCAAAGATCCTCGCTTTGCAGATCTACGCGAGGCGGAGGCGTATCTGCGCCGCGTGCATGCGCCGTTCGGGCACTTGAGCGACGACCAATGGCAGCACATGGCCGAGCATAGTACGCGCCGACTCGAGAATGGCGGATACCGGCTGCACTATGATCCGGCGATCGGCGAGATCTACAAGAAAAAGCCGGTCGAAGCCCTCGATCTGTGGGATATATGGGATGCCATACGCTGCCCCGTGCTGGTGCTGCGCGGAGCGAACTCAGACGTCCTTACGGCGGAAACCGCCCACGAGATGATGCAGCGCGGCCCCAAGGCGAAGGTCGAGACGTTTGCCGACGTCGGCCACGCCCCTGCCCTGCTCAGCGCAGATCAGGTCGGCCCGATGTGGGCATGGCTTTTACGTTCAGTGCTGTGATGATGCCCCGCGGGTCTTGACTCCATGTTCGAGGAGGATGTCCGTGCCATCCACCTACGCGCTAGCGCGCGTGCATTTCCATACAAAAAAC
>JAPSGG010000197.1 GCA_031177845.1 Chromatiales bacterium | reverse complement strand
ACCGAGCAGGATGATCCAGCTCGGTGTATTTGTCGTCGATGCAACTGTCACCTTGTTAAGACGGTTTATCAGCGGAGAGCCCTGGCATAAACCCCACCGCAGCCATGCTTATCAGCATGCGGCGATACGGCTGAACTCGCACCGGCAGGTGACGCTAATGGTGCTCGCCATCAACACCATTTGGCTCTTGCCGTTGGCATGGTTTGTGAAAGAGCAGCCGGAGAATGGGCTGGCCACAGCCGCGGTAGCACTGATACCCCTGGTTGTATTGGTACTCGTCCTGGGCGCGGGCAGGTCAGAACGGAATTCGCGTGCTACATCATAAGCAAGAACGCTTGACAACATATGAATGAGACTATGGAGTCCTCCATAATCCCCGCAAAGCCTGCCCCGAACCCCAATTCGGGGAACGAAGCAACGAGGCATTCTTCAACTTCCCGTCAGCTCTCGAGAGCGCCTGCTTAATGCTCAAGGCTACCTTAGTCAATCTACCCAGAAGCTTAAAGCGCCTGATTCTGGTGAGCCTGGACATCAGCATCCTGCTGCTCGCGGTCTGGGGCGCCTTCGTCTTGCGCTTCGAAGCATTCTGGCCTATGTGGCTGGAGGAGCGCGTCCTGCTGTTTCCGCTCGCCGTCGTCACCGCCGTTCCCATCTTTTACGGCCTGGGCTTTTATCATTCGGTCATACGGTTTCTCAACGGACGCGCCTTTGTCGCGATCGCTCAGGGCGTGAGCATGAGCCTGCTCGTCATGATTGCGGTGTGGGTGTTCAGCCAGAGCCCCACGATGCCGCGCTCGGTGTGGGTCAACTTTTGGATCATTGCTTTCGTCCTGATCAGCGGCTCGCGGCTCACGGCGCGGGCCCTCCTGCACAACCGCCACACGCGGCTGACCATGGGCAAACGAGTTGCGATCTATGGCGCCGGCGAGGCGGGTATGCAGCTCGCGCAGGCATTGCAGCACAGCCGCGAATTCCGGCCCATGCTGTTCGTGGACGACCGCAAGGAGCTGCATGGCGGCGAGATATTCGGCTTGAAGGTCTATCCGCCCGAGCAGTTGGCTACCGTAATCCCGTACTTCCGGGTCGCAACCGTGCTGCTCGCGATGCCCTCCATATCGCGCGACCGGCGCAGGGAGATCATCAAGAGCCTCGAGCCACTACACGTGCATGTGATGGTGGTGCCGGGTCTGACCGAGCTGGCGAGCGGCATCAAGCGCGTTGATGACATCCGGGATGTGGATGTGGAGGATATTCTAGGGCGCGAGCCGGTCAAGTTGGATGCGCGTCTCCTGAGCACTTGCATCCGTGATAAGTCGGTCATGGTGACCGGCGGAGGTGGCTCCATCGGTTCCGAACTGTGCCGCCAGATAATCAACCAGCAACCGAAACGGCTCATCGTTTGCGAGATCTCCGAATACGCGCTGTACAAGATTGAGCACGAGCTGATCCATCTGATCAAGGCGGCCGGGCATTCCATAGAGCTGGTGCCGATTCTGGGCTCCGTATGTCACCGCGAGCGCATGCAGTCGATCATGACCGCGTTCGGGGTGCACACCGTATATCATGCCGCCGCCTACAAGCATGTGCCATTGGTGGAGCATAATCCGCTGGAAGGCGTGCGCAATAACATCTTCGGCACTTATCATGCGGCTATGGCGGCGCTGGCCAGCGGCGTCGAAACCTTTGTGCTCGTCTCCACGGATAAGGCGGTGCGTCCCACTAACGTGATGGGTGCCACTAAACGGTTCGCGGAGCTGGTGTTGCAAGGTCTTGCTCAGCGAGGGCCGAAAACCCGATTTTGCATGGTACGCTTTGGCAATGTACTGGCCTCGAGCGGTTCGGTGGTACCGCTCTTTCGGGATCAGATCCGCAGAGGTGGCCCGGTAACTGTGACGCACGAGGAGATGGTGCGCTATTTCATGACGATCCCTGAGGCGGCGCAACTGGTTATCCAGGCCGGCGCGAAGGCGCAAGGCGGCGACGTATTCCTGCTGAATATGGGCGAACCGGTGCGGATCGTGGATCTGGCAAAGCACATGATTCGCCTGTACGGCTTCGACGTAAAAGACGACGTCAATCCGGATGGTGATATCGAGATACGCTTTACGGGACTTCGACCTGGGGAGAAGCTCTACGAAGAATTGTTGATCGGCGAGAATCCCTTGCCAACCGATCATCCCATGATCCTGCGCGCGCAGGAAGAGGTCGTGCCCGCCGAGCGCATCCAGAGCCTGCTCACAATGTTCGAAGCGGCAGTGGAGAGGCTGGATTACGCCGGCATTCGGAGCCTGCTGCTGGAATCGGTGCGAGGCTACGCGCCCCAGAACGGCATTGAGGATCACGTGTGGCTGGAGCAGGATCGGGTCTTGACGGCTGAATCCGCGCCGTCGTCTCTACATTGAGAAGCGGCGGACCTGATTGTCATCCCGAGGAGCAATGCGATAAGGATCTTGCTCAGAAGAAGAGATACCTCGCGGGAGTTTATCCCGAACGCAGTGAGGACCAGGACGGCTAAAGTCGGCTTTCTCGCATTCGCTTGGAGTGACGAATGCAAGGAGCCCTGAGTTATCGTCAAGTAACCATGAAAAAAGGGATCCAGACGCCCGTGAGTAACATATTGGTCGTTGGGGGCGCCGGCTACATCGGTTCGCACATGCTGGTCGCTTTGCGCGAGGCAGGATATACGCCCATCACCCTGGACAATCTTTCCTCCGGCTACCGCGATGCGGTGATCGCCGGCGAATTCATCGAAGGGGATCTGGGTGATCGGGAACTGCTGGACCAGGTATTGGACGCGCACGATATCGCGGGTGTCATGCATTTCGCCGCGCATATCGAGGTGGGCGAGTCGGTGCGGGACCCTGCCAAATACTATCGCAATAACGTCTCGCATACTCAGAACTTGCTGGATGCCATGGTGCGTTATGGCGTCAAGGCTTTCATCTTCTCTTCCACGGCGGCGATCTTCGGCGAGCCGCAGTACGTCCCCATCGATGAGCATCATCCTAAGTCGCCGGTGAATCCCTACGGGCGCTCCAAATGGATGGTGGAGCAACTCCTGGAGGATTACGATCGCGCGTATAGCCTGAGGTCGATTGCCTTGCGTTATTTCAATGCGGCTGGGGCCGACCCGCAGGCGCAACTCGGCGAACGCCATCAGCCGGAATCGCATCTGATCCCACTGGTGTTGCAGGCGGCAAACGGGCGGCGCGAGTCCATCACGCTGTTCGGTACCGACTACGATACGCCGGACGGCACGTGCATCCGCGACTACATCCACGTGAGCGATCTGTGCAATGCACACCTCCTGGCCTTGCGCCAATTGCTCAATGGCGGCGGCAGCGATCGTTATAACCTGGGTAATGGCCAGGGTTACTCGGTACAGGAAGTGATCAGGACGGCGGCCAAGGTGACGGGACGCAGGATACCGGTAGTCCGGGGTGAGCGCAGGCCGGGCGATCCTGCGCTGCTCGTGGCCGATGCCGCACGCGCAAGGTCCAAGCTCCGCTGGAATCCGCGCTACGTAGGCTTAAGCACTATCATCGCGCATGCCTGGGCATGGGAGCAAAAAGCGGCCAGTGGAATTGGCTGACCATGCTGTAAGCTTACGGCTGTATCCGGCTCTGGTAAAATCAGATGGACATTACCCATTTCATTGCCGCTGATGTCCGGAAAGATATTTATTCAGACCCACGGTTGTCAGATGAACGAGTACGATTCAGCCAAAATGCTGGATGTGCTCGCTGCCTCGCACAACATGGAGGCCACGGACGATCCTGAACAGGCCGACGTGCTGCTGCTCAATACCTGCTCCATCCGTGAGAAGGCGCAAGAGAAAGTCTTCTCGCAACTGGGGCAGTGGCGCCGCATCAAGGACAAGAATCCGACCCTTGTCATCGGTGTGGGCGGCTGTGTCGCCAGCCAGGAGGGCAAGGCCCTGCATGAGCGCGCGCCCTGCGTTGACATCGTGTTTGGACCACAGACCCTGCACCGTCTGCCGGAAATGCTCGATAAAGTGAGGCGCGACCGCAAGCCGCTGGTCGATGTCTCGTTTCCCGAGATCGAGAAATTCGACCGGCTCCCCGAGCCGCGCGCCGATGGGCCGACCGCCTTTGTGTCCATCATGGAGGGCTGCAGCAAGTACTGCACGTTCTGTGTAGTGCCTTATACGCGTGGCGAGGAGGTCAGCCGGCCGTTCGACGATGTCATTGCCGAGATCGTGCAGCTGGCCGCGCAGGGGGTGCGCGAGGTGACGCTCCTCGGTCAGAACGTCAACGCTTACCGCGGGATCATGGCAGGTGGTGGGATTGCGGATCTGGCCGTGCTGATCGAGTACATTGCGGCCATCGACGGCATCGCGCGCATTCGTTACACGACCTCGCACCCCATTGAGTTTTCCGATAATCTCATCCATGCCTACGCCCGCGTGCCGCAATTGGTCGATCATCTGCACTTGCCCGTGCAGAGTGGTTCGGATCGTATCCTGGCGCTGATGAAGCGAGGCCATACGGCCCTGGAGTACA
>JAPSGG010000021.1 GCA_031177845.1 Chromatiales bacterium | reverse complement strand
GCCGTAAGATACCTTGAGCAGGTTCATGGCCATGTACTGAGGGAACTGGTCGACAAGCCGCCACGCGCCTATCAAGAAGTTGCGCGTGGTCTTTTCATCGAGCTGAGCCGCCTTCATGAGTTTCCATAGCTGGTGTCCTAGCATGCGCTGCTTGGCTTCCTCGCATGACTCGATCATCTCCTGAGCCCACCGCGGATAGCTGGCGAGTTCCCGAATCGGGCCGGACCTTACGGCCTCGCCGGCCTTGGATACGGCGGCGGTGTAAGCTTCCGATTTCAGGCGACGGTCATATCTCATCGTGGCATCTCCTCGATTCATGCCTGCGGGAATGCGACGGAAGCCCAAAATACGGGCCGCGGACAATACACGCCCCGGCGTAGTGCCGATGCCAAGCGGGAAATCGAAAGGAACGCGTCCTCTTTCCTCTTGTTGGGAATCCCCCGAGCCGCTGTCGGTCGTTCTTCTTGGAACCAAGCTGGCACGGTAAGTCGCAGAAATTATACCAATATCACAAAGGACATGGCGGAGCCGTCCATCGACGCAAAACTACCGGTGGTACGGATGCAAGCCGGGGCGGGCCACGTCGGTCCGGATCGGCTGTGCTTTTGAACGGCAAGGCGGCGAGGACGGGCAACGCGCCGCGATTGTTTACTGCCGTTCGTCTTGCGCGCCTTCGTCCTGCGAGTCTTCTCTGATCTCTTCACCCTGGCGGGTAAGCCACTGAAAGATCCCGAGTCCGATCACTGCGAATACCGCCACCGCCAGCAGGGCGCTCGGGTAGAACAACATATAGGGCTGTCCCTTGTGTTGAAACACAATGACCAGCGCCTCCAGGCTTACCGCGATAATAATGATGGTCAGGAACACGGTCAGGGAGCGGCGCGCCTCCGCGATTCTGCTCAACTGACGGTCACGCACTACCTGCTCTTCCAGCAAGAACTTGGCGACGTCGAACACGGCGACGGCGATGATGATCAGGCCGATACTGTCGAGCAGTTGTGCGAGAAACGGCTTACCGCCCCAGACTTCGCCTGTAACGCTCCAGATAGCCATCCCGACCATGGCGAGCGCCAGCAGCAGCAGTACAAAGGCCGCGACGATGTACAAGGCCTTGGAGCCAAGATTGAAGATCCGAAATTCCCAAGGCGCGGGCTTGTCTTCGTCGTCGTGCCCTTTCTGCATGATCAGCGCACCTCTATTGGCTGGCTCGCGGGCGCGAAAGCCAGCTCGTTCATGCGCTGCCGCGCCCATCTGGCGCCGGTCTCGAGGCTGGAGATTACTGCCTCGGCACCGACCTCGGTTAACTTGGGCGCCAAACGCGCAGCATACCCCGATTGACCCCACAGCCCGATTGCGATCCGCGCCTTCGGGTACTGGTGCTTCAGCCGCTTGCAGAGATATCGTGTGTGCGCCAGCGCCTTGGGCGGCAGGGCCGACACGCAGACCACCGGAAACTCACGGCGGCTCACGCGCTCGAGCATCTCGCCCGCGAGGCTCTTGACGGACAGGCACTTGGCCGGGATGCCCTGCTGATTCAAGACCTGCGCGAACATGCACGCGATCAGTTCGTCGGCCTGATCACGCGAGGGCAGGCAATCGAGCTCGAAGCCTGTTTCATCGAGATCGATGCGCCGCTCACTCGCGCAGATGCTTGCACGCTGGTGCTCTTCGCCCAGCGCCTCCACGATCTCGCGTACGTTGGCCACGATCGATTGCTGTAACTCGGGTTCCAGGCGGCCCGCGTGGCGATCACGTTCCGCCAGATGCAGCGCCGGAATCACCATGCCGTCGTAAAGGTTCATAAGCCCCTCGGAGGCACGCGCGCGCGCCAGTTCCAGCGCACCATCCCTATCCCCAGCCAGCAGGCGCTGATAGAACCGCTCTTGCGGGGAAAGCGCCGGCTCCTTGCCCAACAAGATCGTGAAAAACTCGAATTGGGGCAGGTGCCTCCCGGCCACGACCAGACACGCGGTGAGCGGGATTGCCAGCAACAGGCCGATGCCGCCCCACAGCGAACTCCAGAAGATCACCGCCAGCAGCACGGCGACTGTGGAGAGTCCGGTGCTGGCACCATACAACCAGGGCTCCATGACCATGTTGGTGAACAACTCCAGCACAACGAACAGCGCCACCACCGCGAGCGGCCAGAGCCAGCCATCGAAGACCGCCAGCGACAAAAGAATGGGCATGGAAGCAGCCAGCCATGGCCCGACGTAGGGAATGAATCGCAGCAGCATCGCGAGCAGGCCCCACAACACCGCGCCTGGCAAGCCCATGAGCGCGAGTCCAATCCCGATGGGTACACCGTAGCAGGTATTGATCAGTAGCTGCGTGCGCAGATAGCTGCCGATGCGGTTACCGGCATCGTTAAGGGCGCGGGTGGTGATGTCAAGCCGATCGCGGCTCAGAAGTCGGATGAGCCGATCGCGCAAGTCCTCGCGCTGCAGGAGAAAGAAGATGACCAGCACCACAGCGAGGCCCAGCCGTGCCAACGGCACGAGCACGGGCGAGAGGTAATTCTTGAGGATATCGATGGTCGAGGGCGGCTCCTCGCGTACCTGGACGGGAATCGGCTTCGGCGTCCTTGCAGTCAGTTGCGGGCTGCCGTGCCGCCATGGACTGGTAGAAGGCGCTTCATTCTCCGATTGCACCTCGCGCGGCGTTCTCCTGATGTCCTTCTGGATCTCGAGCATCGTTTCCGCGGCTTGGTCGAAGAGGCCGCCCTCCTCGCCCCGCAGGGCTAGGAAGCGTTCGGTGATATTCGCGCGGTACTTGGGCAGGGATTCTGCGAGGCTCACGACTTGATTGGCCACCACCAGGCCCACCACTCCCAGGACCATGAATGCCAGCGCAACAACGATGAGCACACTTGGCACAGGCGGAAGACGCCAGCGCTCTAGGCGATCCGCGGCCGGGGCCAGCACGAAACTCAGGAGCATCGCCAGCGCGATGGGGACCAGCACGTCCTGTCCGAGGTACAGCGCCGCGACGATGAGCAACGCCAGCCCGAATCGCAGCAGGGGCAAAACAGGATCGGTCGCCGGCTGTGTCGCCATATGGCTCCTTAAAATGTGGCGCGATCCCGCCAACTAACCGCGGAGCACGCAGAGATCGCAGAGCTTAATTAGTGCTGCGGATCATAGTTCATTAAATACTCTGTACTTGCCTTTTTCTTTGTTGTTCTTCGCGCCCTCTACGGTTAAACCGCAAAGCGCCACCCTACGCTGTCATTTTGTAAGTCAGGCGTCCGTGATCGCGCCCAGGGAGGCGGAGCTCACCTGCCGCGCGTACTTGGCCAATACGCCGCGCGCATACCGCGGTCTGGGCGGCTTCCACGACTGCATGCGCCGCTCCATCTCCGCCCTGGGGATCTCGAGATCGAGCCGGCGTTGCTCCGCGTCAATGGTGATCCGATCATCGTCTTTGACGATCGCGAGCGGTCCCCCTTGGGCCGCCTCCGGCGTGATATGGCCCACCACGAAGCCGTGACTGCCGCCGGAGAAGCGCCCATCGGTGATGAGCGCGACATCCTTGCCCAGACCCTTGCCCATCACCGCCGAGGTCGGCGCCAGCATCTCGCGCATGCCCGGCCCGCCCCTGGGGCCTTCATACCGGATCACGATGACATCGCCCTTGACGACCGTGCCGTCGAGAATCCGCCGCAAGGCCTCCTCCTCCGAGGCGAACACGCGGGCGCGGCCGGTGAATCGCACGCCCTCCTTGCCCGTGATCTTGGCGACCGCTCCCTCGGGCGCCAGATTACCGTAGAGGACCACCAGATGACCGGTCTTTTTGATTGGATTGTCAAAAGGTCGCACGATGTCCTGTCCCTGGGAATAGGGCTTGATCCTGGCGAGATTCTGCGCGAGCGTCCTACTCGTGACGGTCAGGCAATCGCCGTGCAGCAACCCACGATCCAGCAACTCCTTCATCAAGGGTTGAATGCCACCGATCGCGATCAGCTCCGACATCATGTAACGCCCACTGGGGCGTAGATCTGCTAGCACCGGCACCTGCTTTCCGATGCGGGTGAACTCGTCGATGGAAAGCTTAACGCCTGCCGCATGCGCCATCGCCAGCAAGTGCAACACCGCGTTGGTCGAACCGCCCAGCGCGGTGACCACCGCGATGGCATTCTGAAACGCCTTCTTGGTCATGATGTCCCGCGGTCGAAAGTTCTTTTTGATCAGCGCCATGACCGCGCGGCCAGCCTTGAAGCAGTCGCGGGCCTTGTCCTCGGACATGGCGCCTTGCGCAGAGCTTCCCGGCAGGCTCATGCCGAGCGCCTCGATGGCAGACGCCATGGTATTGGCTGTGAACATGCCGCCGCAGGAGCCGGGTCCGGGAATGGCGCAGCTCTCGACCGCCTTCAACTCCTTCTGTGAGATCGTTCCACCGGCCTGCGCGCCCACCGCCTCGAACACGGAAACGATATCCAGATTCCTGTCGCCCAGGCGGCCGGGCAGGATAGTGCCGCCGTAGACGAAGACGGCGGGGCGGTTGAGCCTGGCCAGCGCGATCAGGCAACCCGGCATATTCTTGTCGCAGCCGCCGATGGCCACCAGTCCATCAAAGCCCTCGCAGCCGGCCACGGTCTCGATGGAATCGGCGATCACCTCGCGCGAGACCAGCGAATACTTCATGCCCTCGGTACCCATGGAGATGCCATCGGAGATGGTGATGGTATTGAAGATCACCGCCTTGCCGCGCGCAGAATCCGCCCCGGCGGCCGCCTGTTGTGCCAGCTTATCGATATGCATGTTGCAGGGCGTCACCATGCCCCAGGTGGAGGCGATACCAATCTGTGGCTTACGGAAGTCCTGTTCCGTAAAGCCGACCGCGCGCAGCATGGCGCGGCTGGGCGCGCGCTCCAAGCCATCAACGACCATGGCGGAATAGGGCCGCAGCTTATTTCGGACGAGTGGCTTGTTCTTCGTGGTCCTCATTGTGGATCCTGGGCATAAAGACGCGCAGCTTACCGCAGTGCAGCTGGCATGAGGAGGCCGCGGTCAGGGCCACGCGCCAATCGTAACAGGGCATTGTGCTGGGGACGCATTTTTCGCCTCTATGCTGGTGACCTGCTGCATGGTATCCAGGTACTGAGGCATACCATGGCCGAGTGTGACCGCTCGGTGCGCTGCCTCGTGCGCGGCTTCGGCGCAGCCCAGTTCCGAGAGCGTGATAGCCAGATTGTTATAAGCCGCGGCCGATTCAGGATGCGCACGCGCCGCAGCCAGGAAGGCGTCCGCTGCGGCCTTAATATCGCTGAGCGCATAGCTCGTGTTGCCGATTCCCATCTGCGCGACGAGATTGTGTGGCCAGCGAGTTGCTGCGGCAGCATACGCTTTCTGCGCTGCTCTTGTTTGGCCGGTCTGCTCCAGCGCGGCCGCGGCCTCGAGCACCCGCAGCGCGCTATCATCGGCGGGAAGCATGCTCGGGGGCAATGGTACCAGCGCCCAGTGATCGCCGCGCGCCCAGGTGCGTTCGAAGGTTGTAAGGCCTACACGGTAGCCTCGGCTTTGGCCGGAATGGAGGATGATCTCCTGTGCTTCCAAATCGTACCCGATCGCCACTGCATAATGCCACACGGGCATCCATCTCACGCCCAAGTTTTGCAGTACTGCCACCGGGTGCCCGGCCGCGATCTCCTCCAGCAGGCTTCGAAGATTGGGCGTCAGCACGTACGCGAGCATTCCGTGGGTGCGCGTGGCGGCGAGCATCTCCGCCTGCAGGCTGCCCTTAAGTTCCGGGACGTAAACCGCCCGTGCAAGTGATTCTTGTGAGACGGACAGGCCATGATAGTTCATCACCATAGCCAGCGAGGCTGGCCCGCAGTAATACGCCTGCTGCGACAGAAAAGGCACATCGCTGAGCACAGTCCGCACCGGCAACCCGACGGGCGGCGAAGCGATCAGCTGCTTGGTCTCTGGGGCGGCGCAGGCGCCCAGGAGCACACCGAGCGCTAAAAACGCCGCGCGCGAGATAACCCGATGGGCAAAGCGCTTAGAATTGCGTGAAGATATCGGTGACGCCCACGAGTTCAAGTATGACGACGACCAGTCCCGCAATGATGATGAACTCGATGACACCGCCGGCCGGCCTGTCCCCGAAGTGGGCCGCAAGCTGGCTGACTTCCTGATCGGTCAGTGCATCGATGCGCTCCTGGGCTTGTTCCACCGTGACGCCGTGCTCGGCGAGCTGCCTCCGAACCTCCTCGCGTTCCAGGGCGCTCTTCAGGTGATCGCGCTCGAACTGCGCGCTCGCCTCATCGACGAGGGCCTGAGTGTCGATCATGCCCGCGTAGGCAGGCGTGACCTGCATCAATGCGAAGCTGATGGCAAGCCAATAGGCGATGGATCTTTTCAAGCGCGGGTACATGGACTTATCCTCCATCAGAGTGGGTGAAGCGAAGGGGAAGTTGAATCTTTATGGACAGCCGACAAAAAAGCAACTAGCAAGGTGCCCTTGGCGCGCTGTGACAACAGCATCGGCGCCGCCGCGCTTGAACACATCGCCATCAAGTGCCTGGCACCATCGTTCGTGAGGACTGGCGAATTCGCAGGTTGTGGTGCTGCGCGTGCGGGTACACTAACATGCGGGCATCAGAAACGAGACCCGCGCGATCTAGGTCCACTCGTGCCATCGTCAGACCCTTCCGATAGCTTGCTGTTTCTCCCCGAGCGCCTGCGCGCGGAGGGACAACACCTATGGCAGGACTTCGGCCAACGCCACAGGCTTGCTGATCGCAAGCGGGAAATCATGAGCGTGTGGGCCGCCAGCCCGTTCGTTGCGAAAACCTGTATTCAGGATCCGGACCTGCTGCCGGCGTTGATCGCGTCAGGAGATCTCGAGCGGGCTTACCAACTAACAGGAGTGGCCGACCGCGTGGCAAAAGCCACCGATGCGGCCGCTACTGAAGCCGCGCTCAAGCCTACCTTGCGTATGTTCCGCCGGCGCGAGTGGCTGCGCATTGCCTGGCGGGATTTGACCGGCGTAGCGGATCTCGATGAGACCTTGCGCGAGTTGTCAGCGCTCGCGGAGCACTGCGTCGATCGCGCGCTGTCCCGATGTTATCGCGATGCATGCTGCACCTTCGGGGTGCCGCGCAACGCAGAAGGTGAGCCACAGCGCATGGTCGTGCTTGGCATGGGCAAACTAGGCGGTTACGAACTCAACTTTTCGTCGGATATCGACCTGATCTTCGCCTATCCCGAAGACGGTCAGACGGATGGCAGGCGAGCGCTGGACAACCATCAATTCTTCATCCGCGTGGGCCAGAGACTGATCAAGGTGTTGAGCGAGTATCTGGCCGAGGGCATCGTATTTCGCGTCGACATGCGCTTGCGGCCTTTTGGGGATTCCGGTCCGTTGGCGATGAGCTTCGACGCATTGGAGAATTACTACCAGACCCATGGCCGCGACTGGGAGCGTTACGCCATGATCAAGGCACGTCCAGTCGCGGGTGACCGCGCGCAGGGTGACGAGCTTCTGCATCGCCTGCGTCCATTCGTGTATCGCCGCTACCTCGATTACGGCGCGTTCGGCGCCCTGCGCGAGATGAAGTCGCTGATCGACGCGGAAGTCAAGCGGCGGGCGCTACACGACAACATCAAGCTGGGCGCCGGCGGCATTCGCGAGATCGAGTTCATCGCGCAGGCTTTTCAGTTGTTGCGTGGCGGGCGCGACCCGCAGTTGCAGCAACGGGAAGTACAGAAGGTGCTGCGATACCTGACCAGGCAAGCACAACTCTCCAAGGCCGAGCTCGACAAGCTGCTGCCGGCCTACGTATTTCTGCGGCGAGCTGAGAACCGCTTGCAGATGATGGAAGACCGGCAGGTTCATGATCTGCCGGAGGATGATACGCGGCGGGCGCGGCTCGCATTCGCCATGGGCTATTCGGACTGGCCCGGCTTCAAGCGGGACTTAGATCAGCACCGGCGTCACGTGCACGATCGGTTTGAGCGCACCTTTGCCAAACCACGGGTTGATGGCAAGCAGCCAAAACGAGCGGATATGCATCCGCAGCTGGCCAATCTTTGGCAGGATCGGCTGGATGATGAGCGGGCCATCGAGCTGCTAGAGCGGACCGGTTATCGCGACGGGGCGCAGGTGCGCGCTGCGCTCAAGGCGCTGTATACCGGGCACGCCTATCAGGCCCAAAGCGTGACCGCCCGCGAGCGGCTGGACCGTCTGATGCCGCTGCTGATCGCGGCCGCGGGGACTGCCCACGATGCGGACCGAGCGCTGATGCGCATCCTGCCGCTGATCGAGGCGATCGCCCGGCGTTCGGTCTATCTGACCTTGCTCGCCGAGCACCCAGTTGCGTTGTCGCAACTAGTCGACTTAAGCGCCGCCAGTCCGTGGATCGCCGAGTACTTGTGCCGCCATCCCATCCTGCTGGATGAGTTGCTGGATCCAAGCGATCTGTATGCGCCGCCCAGCCGGGCCAGTCTGGCAGAGCAGTTACGCGAGGAATTTCGGCACATCGATCCCCTTGACATGGATGCGCAGATGGAGCGGCTGCGGATTTTTAAACATACGAACACCTTGCGGGTGGCGGCGGCCGACGTTATGGGTGCGCTGCCGCTGATGCGGGTCAGCGATCAATTGACCTGGATTGCGGAAGCGATCCTTAATCACCTCCTGGACGTTGTGTGGCGGCAGATGACAGCGCGCTATGGGCGCCCGCGATGCGTCGTCGACGGGCAGGTGCGAGACGCGGGTTTCGCGATCATCGCGTACGGAAAGCTCGGCGGCATCGAGCTCGGCTACGGTTCAGATCTGGACCTGGTATTTCTCCACGACAGCGCCGGCGAGAAGCAACTTACGGATGGGGACAAGCGTGTCGACAATGCGGTGTTCTTCGTGCGAATGGGGCAGCGTATTATCCACGCGCTGACGGCCCTAACGCCTGCCGGCCAGTTGTACGAGGTGGATACGCGCCTGCGTCCCAGCGGCGCGGCGGGCATTCTGGTGAGTAGCTTGACCTCGTTCGACCATTATCAACGCGCGAAGGCTTGGACCTGGGAACACCAAGCGCTGGTGCGGGCGCGGCCCGTAGCCGGAAGCGAGCAACTCATGGAGCAATTTCAGCGGATTCGGGCCGATGTGTTGGCGCGTCCCCGCAGTATCGATGCGTTACGCCGCGACGTGCGGGAGATGCGCGAACGCATGTGGCAGGAGCTGGGTAATCGCGACGCGCGGCACTTCGACATTAAAAGAGATCCCGGCGGTATCGCCGATATCGAGTTTATGGTGCAATATAGTGTGCTTGCCCACGCGCACGATCACCCCGCCTTGAGCGAATTCACGGACAATATACGGATTCTCGACGGGCTTGCGGAGTGCCGCTTGCTGGCGATAGAGGATGCCCGCTTTCTGCAGAATGCGTATCGAAGCTTTCGTGACAAGGTGCATGCGCTCAGCCTGCAGGGCGAGCCTGCAGTGGTAGCGGCGGGTGAATTTCGCGAACTGCGCGAAGGCGTGAGGCGTTTGTGGCGCGAGCTGATGGAAGAATAGTTCATATCACAGAGCTCACGGAGATCACCGAGCTACATTTGCTTAAGGTATCAAGGAATTTCTGATTGCGACGTTTTGACATGCATTTAGTCGTTGCGGTGATATGTCGGCATCATACCGGCGCGACGGCATAGGGAATCAACCTGACCTTCCTTGGTATTTATTCTCCCTTGTTATCTATCTCTGTGTGCTCTGTATTCTCTATGGTTAGTTGGCGAACGATTACACGGGAGTAAGTACAATGTCCATGGCCGACCGTGATGGTCTGATCTGGTTCGATGGCGAGATGGTACCCTGGCGCGAGGCCAAGGTGCATGTCCTCACCCACACCTTGCATTACAGTATGGGGGTGTTCGAGGGTGTGCGCGCCTATAAGACCGAACGCGGACCCGCCATCTTCCGGTTGCGTGACCATACCGACCGGCTATTCAACTCAGCCCATATCCTGGGCATGAAAATCCCTTACGACAAGGAGACGCTCAATGCCGCCCAGAAAGCGGTGGTGCGCGAGAATAGGCTGGCCTCCGCCTACATTCGTCCAATGTGTTTTTACGGCTCCGAAGGGATGGGTTTGCACGCGGATAATCTGCGCGTGCACTGCATGATCGCGGCCTGGGAGTGGGGGACCTACCTGGGTAAAGAGAACATCGAAAAGGGCATTCGCGTCAAGACCTCGTCATTCACGCGGCATCACGTCAACATCACCATGTGCAAGGCGAAGGCAAATGGCAATTACATGAACTCCATGCTGGCGCTGCAGGAGGCCACACGTGATGGCTACGACGAGGCACTGCTGCTGGATACCGAGGGCTATGTAGCTGAGGGTAGTGGCGAGAATATCTTCATCATGAGAAACAAACAGTTGTACACGCCTGACCTGACCTCGGCGCTAGATGGGATCACACGACGCACGATCATCACGCTGGCGAGCGAGCTGAGCCTGTCGGTGCGCGAGAAGCGTATCTCCCGCGACGAGGTCTACATCGCCGATGAGGCCTTTTTCACGGGCACCGCCGCGGAGGTGACACCTATCCGGGAACTGGATGGCCGCACGATCGGCGCCGGACACCGCGGCCCTGTCACTGAGCGGCTGCAGGAAAGATTCTTCGATCTGGTGCTTGGCCGCCGCGACGACCATCAGGACTGGCTGACCGTTATAGCCTAGGTGTGAGGAGACGCCGATGCCGAACCCGCGCAGTGCCGAC
>JAPSGG010000196.1 GCA_031177845.1 Chromatiales bacterium | reverse complement strand
CAGGAAAGTTTCGACGTGATCCTCGATCCCAATCACGCCGTCATCGCCGTGCGGGACGTGCTGTGGGAGCAGCACACCAGGATTCTCGATACCGGCAAGGACACGCAGAATGCCGCACTTGAGGACCACCCCGGAGGCATCGCCGCCATCCATGCCGCGACCCTGCGAGCGTGGGGCCTTGCGGTGTGCAGCCAGGCGCCTCCTCATCTGAGCCTGCAAGCCTCCGACTTGCACTTCGCGAAGCAGTTTTTGTCCGACAACGGCGTAGGAAATATGCCGCTCGTGGCGATCTCGCCGGTCGCCTCCTCGCCGTTGAAGCGCTGGCCGGTCGACCGCCTCGCCGCGGTGGCGGATTGCATCATTGAAGAGAATAGCTGCTGCCTTCTCTTCTGTGGACCGCAATCGGACGGCGCCGCGGAACTGCTGAACGAATCGCGATACGCGGACCGGATCGTGTGGGTAGGCCGCATTCATCTCCGGCGCGTTGCCGCTTTATTGTCAAGTTGCGCTGCGCTGGTTGGCAATGACACTGGTCTCATGCATATGGCCGCGGCGGTCGGCGTTCCGGTGGTGGCCATCTTCGGCCCCACCGTTCCGGCGATCTACCTGCCGCCAGGAGGAAAGGCGGTATCAGCAAACATCGACTGCCCTTATCGCAAGACCAAGGAGTTCGATCCGCCCAATTGCGTGATCGCGAATCGGTGTTTGATCGGCCGACGGAGCTGTATCGATGAGGTCGATGTCGCCGAGGTAACTAGGGCCGTGCAAGTGATCTTGTGGCGAATGCCCAGGCCGATATGGCGGGCGAGCGCAGGAACGCCAGCCTAGCCGCAGTCCTGTCTGAGTCCGACCCAAGGAGTACTATGCATGATGCAGTCTACCCCGCGCGCCCCGAACCGTGCACTCGATCTGAGCGAACTAGAGCTCCCCGGATACCGCCGGATATTGGCGAGCATGGACGAGCTGCTGCAGAAGGAGAGTATCTCTTACCTCCATCCCAGCAAACGCTGGGAATATCCTTGGGCGCTGGAGCGTGCCGATCTTGCCCCTGGCAGCCATGTGCTCGATGCCGGTTGTGGCGCCTCCATATTTCCGATCTATCTGGCTACACAGGGATATCGGGTAAGCGCGCTGGATCTCGATCCGCCAGAGTGCCTCGACCGGCTGCATGGCGTCGACGTGAACTACGTCAAGGGAGCGCCGACGGCGCTGCCCTTTAAGGATGGCAGCTTTGATAGCGCGTTCTGCATCTCGGTAATAGAACATCTGGGCCGCGACGGCATGCCGGCGGCATTGAGCGAATTGCGTCGCGTCATTAGACCCGGGGGCAAGCTGTTGCTGACCACGGACTACTATGAAGACGCCCGCGCCGAGCTCTGGTACGAAGGATCTGATCGACGCTTCCGCGTGGATTGGAGTTTTACCGATGCCGAGCAGCTAGAGGGCGTGATCTTGAAGACGCCGGGCTGGCGCGCGGAAGGCGCGGTGGACCTGCGCGTCGATTGGACATGGTGCGGGCGCAGATGCGGCGATTCCACGGCTATCCCTACCTCGGTGGGCATCGCGTTGGTGAAGGTCTGATATGAGGGACTAGAGACCAGGGATGGCCAAGAGCCTCCTGTCTCTTGAATTCATCTTTGCCGCCTCCGCGCCTCTGCCTTCTTGTCAACGCCGCTTTGTCGCGCGTCCCGTTCATGCACCGAAGATTGCCGCTGATCCGCTGCACCGCGAAAAGGCGGAAATTTTTTTGGTCACCCTATTGAAATTTTACTAAATGGGTCTATAAAAGCGCGCATCGCTCGCGCCAAGGTCGGTTGCGGGGGAGGCGTCGTCAGAGGGTATCCATTCGCTGACGGCGAGGGTAGTAGCGCAGGGGGCCGCATGCCTCCCTAATCTTCAAGTACGAGGAACCGATAATGAAAAACGACATGCTTCATTCCGACAGCGACGAGCCTCCCGAACGTAGTATCCATATCATCGATTTCAAGCCGTTCAGGCAGTCCACTCCTCAGCTCCCTCCTCTGCGTTCCTGTATCCCTTCCCGTTCTTCCGCAAAGCCTCGGCGCCACGGTCCAAGACTCACGATCAGCGAGCGCGCGAACACGTTTCGCAAGCGCTTCTATCCGGGTATCACGATCTCGGAGTGGAACGACTGGCGCTGGCAAAACCGCAATCGCGTCCGCTCGGCGGAAGACCTGGCACGCATCATCCATCTCTCGGACGACGAGCGCGAGGCGATCGCACGTCATGTAGGCTCGCTACCGGTCGGTATTCCGCCGTATTACGCGAGCCTGCTGGACCCCGACAATCCGGAACAGCCGATCCGCCGTACCGTGGTGCCCGTGAGCGGCGAGTATATTCGCGCGCCGGGTGAAGCGGACGATCCGCTGGGTGAGGACGATGATAGCCCCGTGCCCGGCCTGGTGCACCGCTATCCGGATCGTGTCCTGTTTCTGATTACCAACTTCTGCTCGACCTACTGTCGTTACTGCACGCGCTCGCGGCTGGTCGGCGCGGCCGGTGAACGCAGCCTCAAGAAGAGCGACATCGAGCGCGCGATCGATTATATCGCGGCCACGCCTACGGTCCGCGACGTGTTGATCTCGGGTGGCGATCCCTTGAGCCTGGACGACGATCGCTTGGACTTCATCCTCGGCAGGCTGCGTGCGATTCCGCATGTGGAGTTTCTGCGCATCGGCAGCAAGCAACCTGCCGTGATGCCTCAGCGCATCACGCCATCTCTGGTGCGCGTCCTGAAGAAATATCACCCATTGTGGATGAGCTTGCACTTCACGCATCCGGATGAGCTGACGCCCGAGGTTGCCGAGGCCTGCACCCGATTGGCCGACGCGGGTGTTCCGTTAGGCAGCCAGACCGTGCTGCTGAAGGGCGTGAATGACGACGTCCCGACAATGAAGCGGCTGGTGCATGGATTGCTAAAGGTGCGCGTCAAACCGTACTACCTTTACCAATGCGATCCCATCTCTGGCTCCTCGCACTTCCGCACCACGGTCGACAAGGGCTTGGAGATCATCCGAGGCTTGCGTGGCTATACGACTGGCTACGCGGTGCCGTCCTACGTCATCGACGGGCCCGGCGGTGGCGGCAAGATTCCGCTGTTGCCGGATTACGTGCTGGGGCGCGACGGTGACGACCTGCTGCTCACCAACTACGAGGGGAAGGTATTCCGTTATCCCGACCCGCACGGTAGTCTCGGGCGCGACAAACGTCCGCGCCACAGCAGGCGCCGCGTGAAGACGCCGTCGTGCGTGTAGGCATCACCTACGATCTCAAGGACGAGTACCTCGCCGCAGGATTCACGGACGAGGAAGCCGCCGAGTTCGATCGCCTGGATACCATCCGGGCGATCGCCGACTCGCTACGCGAGCTTGGGCACGAACCAGAGCCGATCGGCAATGTAAGACAGCTTGCAACAAAGCTGGTCGCGGGCGAAGGTTGGGAGCTCGTCTTCAACATCGCCGAAGGTCTCTACGGCTTCGGGCGTGAGGCGCAGATTCCTGCACTGCTGGACGCTTGGCGCATCCCGTATACGTTCTCCGATCCCATGGTGCTTTCCTTGACCTTGCACAAGGCCATGACCAAGCACGTGGTGCGGGACTGCGGGATAGCCACGCCGGCCTTCGCGCTTGTAGAGTCGATGCGGGACCTCGATGACATGCGGCTTCCTTACCCGCTGTTCGCGAAACCGGTCGCGGAAGGTACGGGCAAGGGCATCGGCGTTGCGTCCAAGGTGCATTCGCGGCGCCAGCTCGAAACCGTGTGCCGCACGCTCTTGCAGCGTTTTAAACAGCCGGTCCTGGTGGAGGTCTATCTGCCGGGTCGCGAGTTCACGGTCGGCGTGGTCGGCACCGGCCCCAAGGCGCGGGTGCTGGGCGCGATGGAGGTATTCCTGAACGCGGCCGCCGAGCCGAACGCGTATGGCTACGACAACAAGGCGCACTTCGACGGTCGGGTGGAGTATCGCCTGATCGAAGGCGAACTCGCATCCCAGCTTGGCGAAGTGGCGCTGGCGAGCTGGCGTGCCTTGGGTTGTCGCGACGGCGGTCGCGTCGACCTGCGGTCGGATGCCAGAGGCGTGCCCCATTTTCTTGAGGTCAATCCGCTGGCGGGACTTAATCCCGAGATCTCCGACTTAGCGATTCTGTGCCGTCTCAACGGCATCGGCTATGTGGAGCTGATTGGCATGATCATGGAATCCGCCTTGGAGCGTGTGGACAGTCAGCCACAGCATGTAGTCCCGGCGGCCGATGCCGCTTGAAGATCGCTCGTCGGCCTAAAATTCTCCCTGCATCCCCCCTTTGGTAAAGTGGGCTGGGGGATTTGCTTGGGTTGTGCATACGCGATGAAATCCAAGCGGCACATCGTCGTGCTCCACGGTGCCGTGCCTCCCGATGGGCCGCCTGACGAGCAGGATATGCTGGACGAGGTCCAGGCCGTCAGCGACGCGTTGAAGCGGCTAGGCTACAGCGTGGAAAGTTTGCCTCTCACTCTCGATCTGCACACCGCGCGCACGCAATTCGCAAGGAGGCGCCCGACCCTCG
>JAPSGG010000401.1 GCA_031177845.1 Chromatiales bacterium | reverse complement strand
ATCGTAACCGAGCACCATCTCCCAGGCATCCCGCGGATATCGGTCGACGAGCGGCAGCGCGACATCATGCAGCATCCAGCGGCCATGGCGCTCATCCGCGTGGATATGAAGCGTCCAGTAGCTGCTACCGGCTTGCGAAACCCCTAGCCGTTTGGCTGCGGCCAGGTAATGCCGAAAGGTCGCCGGCACGGTAGTTTCGAAGTACAGCAGTCCGCCGATGTACCGCAGGAAATAACCTCGGCGCTCCGAGAATAGAAAACTCTGGTTGGTCAGTGCAAGTACTTCCCAGGGCACCAGCTCGAAATAGGCCTCGGGCTCGATGTGCATACCGGCTTCTTGCAGCATCTTGGCGAAGTAGAACGAATGTTTGCGCTCCAGATGACCGAAGCCATATTCCTCCAGCAACAACCGCGTCAGTTTGGCATGCACCGGATTAGATGCGCCGCCGAGAATGCGCGAGAGCTGGCTCGCCTCCACCAGGCCATCAAGCGAGGCGATCGCAAGCAGCCGGCGGTACCCGGCCATCGTCATCTCGTTGCGAAAGAAATAATCCTCCGCGGAGAACGGCGGATCGCGATCGGCCGCAACGCGTTCGGTCAGCGCCCGCGGAACCTCCACCGCATCGAGTGTGGCGCTATCGAACTGCGCCTGCTCCCACGGCTGCCAAGCGGCCTCTATGCGTTCGCGGACATCAGCCAGATACACCGAGCGCTCATTCGCGTAACGTGCAAGATCATCGTACCAGAAGAGGTTCAGGCGATAGATGCGATAGAGCGCCCGCTGGGCGAATAGATGGGCCACATTGCTATCCCCGTCCGCCTCGCCGTAGGCCGCGCCCAGTGCCTTGTTAAGCGTTCGCTCGAATTCAAGCACCAGGGAAGAGTGCGCGCGCGCCAGTCCGTCGAGATCCTCCGCCCCGATTAACCGGATGAACGCTTCCTCAGCAGACTCGTATCCGTCGGCGCACGCGCGGCGGTGCGGGCGAATGCCGCTGGACGTAGGCGACGCGGTTTGGGCTGCGCTAGACTGACGATCCATGACCAACGTTCCGATCTTGAACTGAACACAAGGCGGTTCCCGAGTAGGCATGGACATACAAGATTCAAGCCAGCCTTTTTCCTGGCCTTTCTGATCGGCCGGAGATCGCCATCCTCTGTCGCTAATCACCACAGTCAAAGTGACGTTTATATCGATCGTGCGAGGCTCAAGGGGCCAAGCCTTTGGGCTAGCCATTACTGGCCCCCTATCCTCCCATACCTTACAATCCTTTCGCGCCTGACCCTCGGCGCACAGCTCTAGGCCAGGATAGCCGCGCCTTTGCGACCGCCGAGCTTGGCTCACCTGGGGAGCAGCGGCTGATCCTGAGGTCTTCCTGCCGCAATGAGGAGGCGCGATGATGCCATTTATCTTCGACAATTCCGGCTAGACGTGGGCCAATCATGACCAGAAAGCCTGTGGACGATACGATCAGCGCAGTGCCGGGCGCTTGGCGTTTCGACGCCGAAGTGTCGCGCGGGTTCGAGGCACACGTGCGCAAGAGCGTGCCTTTCTATGATGAACTCCAGCGCATGGTTGTCGAACTGAGCGACTATTTCGTGCGCGACCAAAGTGTGATCTACGATCTTGGATCCTCAACTGGCGCCACCCTTGACCTGCTCGCGGCGCATCATGCGGCGAAGGAGAATGCGCAATTCATCGGTGTGGACTTAAGCGAATCTATGGTGCAGGAGGCGCAAGCACGGGTGAAACAGCCCAATGTGCGCTTCATCCACAAGAACGTGATGGATGTCGAGTTTGCGCACCCTGACCCGCCC
>JAPSGG010000195.1 GCA_031177845.1 Chromatiales bacterium | reverse complement strand
GAGTCGCTCCAGGCAGGCCTTAATGTCCGCTTCGTTCAAAGATGTTTGACTGTGATGTGCATAAAGGCGCGCCGGCCCCATGCCTATGCGTCTTGTCTCTTAAGCCTAACACAGCAGCATACATACCGGTCGTCCCACGGCGTTGCGTTTGGCCTCGTCGTACTTTGCGGCATCATTATTGCTTCATGAGGCTGTGACTTTCTCGCCTAAGGTTCGGCCGGCTGATGGATGAATAAGCTTCGCGCTGTCGACTTACTTGCACTGGCAACCGTGGTGATGATCTCGGTGGCACCCGCCGCACCGATGCGCACTGCTGGTGACGTGGTACCCGGCCACTACATCGTGATACTGGACGAATCGCTCATCCCCAACCAGGTTGCGCAGCTCCAGTCGACGACGTTCGGGTTCCAGGTCAATCTGATCTACCGCCATGCACTCAACGGGTACGCAGCGCAGATGAGTGCGGCCGTAGCGCAGCTGGTCGCGGGTTTGCCGGGAGTCGCCTGGGTCGAGCAGGACCAGTACATGAAAGTTAGCGCGCAGATGCTTCCGACGGGGATCGACCGCGTCGATGCGGATGTCAGCCCGACGGCGGCGATCGACGGCCGCGACACGCGCGTGAACGTTGACGTGGCCGTGGTCGACACGGGCGCCGACCTGAGCCATCCCGACCTCAACGTCTATCGCGCAGGCGCCAAGAACTGCACCCTCGAGCCTGTCGAAGACATGCATGGGCACGGCACCCATGTCTCGGGAACGATCGGCGCGCTCGATAACTCCAGCGGGGTCGTTGGCATCGCCCCTGGCGCGCGCATTTGGCCGGTCAAGGCCTTCACTGCCCTAGGCAGTGGCCTGAAATCACAGGTCCTCTGCGGAATCGACTATGTCCGATCCAAGGCGTCGCAAATCGAAGTCGCTAACATGAGCTTCGGAGGTCGAGGAAGCGACGACGGAAACTGCGGCAGCTCGAACAACGACGCGCTGCACCGCGCGATATGTTCGGTCGTGAACGCCGGTGTGACGGTCGTGGTGGCCGCGGGCAACGAGTCCGTAGATGTGAAGAACAAAGTGCCTGCCGCGTACGACGAAGTCATCACGGTAAGTGCCTTGAGTGACTTTAACGGTAGCCCGGGGGGCGGCGCGCCGGCGACCTGCCGCTCCGACGTCGACGACACCTTCGCGAACTACTCGAATTTTGGGCTCGATGTCGACATCATGGCTCCAGGAACCTGCATCCGGTCAACTTGGATCGCGGGAGGCTACAGGGCTGCGTCGGGCACCTCGGCGGCGGCGCCACATGTGGCGGGCGCAGCTGCACTGTACAAGGCGCACAATCCCGCAGCGAGACCGAATCAGGTTAAGTCGGCCCTGCAGCGGGCCGGGACGCTCAACTGGATCTACAACGGGGAGGATATGGACCGCGTTCAAGAAAGACTCCTGAACGTGACGTCCTTCTAAGCAGCGCTTCTTTAGCTATGGAGATAGCTAGAGAAAACTAAAGCGCCTGGCTGTCCGCGAGCAACGGCAGCGCATTCCGGCCGGTAACATCAACGGTTGAGAAAGCTCTACGCGTGGCGCCATGAGAACTTCCTATTGAAACCTGTGGTGCCTCGTGAAAGCGACACGCCTAGAGGATCTGCGTTATCGGTCGCTTAAACGTACGCCTGGGCGACAGGCGAATATGTCTTCCAGCACCCTACCCCGTAGTATGACACGCCTCAATTCCCCTCCGCCTTTGCACGGGCCTCATCGGCGCGGCCGACGAGCATCGTCGGTACCGATGTCATTCAAGGCTTCCACTTAACGCCTCGGTCCCCCGGAGAGACAAGGGGGATTTAAAAAAGGCTTGTAAAACCTTATTGGCGTGCTCTTGCCTCCTGCCGGACGGTACTGGCGCCCAATTGCTGCAGCACCGCTCGTGCCACCGCGTCCGACGATGCCGGATTCTGGCCCGTGATCAGATTGCCATCCACAAGAGCGAGGGGCTGCCAGTCCTCGGCCTTTGAAAACTTGCCGCCGTTCTCCTTCAGCGAGTCTTCTACCAGGAAAGGCACGATATCGGTCAGGCCGACGGCCGCCTCCTCGGTGTTCGTAAACCCCGTCACTGCTTTGCCGCGCACCAGCGGAGAGCCATCCGGAGCCTTGGCATTGCGCAGCACGCCCGGCGCGTGACAAACCAAGGCAACGGGTTTGCCGGCAGCGTACATCGCTTCGATGAGGGCAACGGAATGGGAGTCTTCGGCGAGATCCCACAACGGCCCGTGGCCGCCTGGATAGAACACCGCATCGTAGTCGTCGGCGGACACCGCCGACAGCTTCACCGTGTTTGCGAGCGCCCGCTTTGCTTCTTCATCTTTCGAGAACCGCTTCATCCAATCGGTCTGAGCCCCCGGATCATGACTCTTCGGATCGAGCGGTGGCTGTCCGCCCCTGGGGGAGGCGATCGTGATCTCGGCGCCCGCATCCCTGAACACGTAGTAAGGCGCAGCGAACTCCTCCAGCCAGAATCCGGTTTTCTCGCCGGTGTTGCCGAGCCTGTCGTGAGATGTCAAAACCATCAATATCTTCATCGTGACCTCGCGCTTGTTTAGAACCTCTCAAGTAGTCTCATCGCAGCTTGTTCCGGCGCAGGGTTTCCAGCAGTTCTTCCGGGTTGACGTCTTGCGTCAGCTCGGCCAATTCCGATTCATCCGACTCCGCGACTCCCATCTTTCTGGCGACGGCGGTGATCATCTTGAGCAGCCGCGTGATCTCGTGCTCGGTGAGCAGGCTCATCGTCAGGTCGAGGTCGGCCCGGTCGTCGGCGAGTGCGGCCATGCGATTCTGGGTGATCAACACGAACGTCGACACGAAGATCGCCTCGACCGAAGCGATCATCGCGAGCACCACGAAGCTGGGATCAAAGGGCTTGATCGGCGTCCATCCTAGATTGATCACAATCCAGGAACCGAAGATCGCGATATGGATGTACACGAAGGGCATGCTGCCTGTGAAGGCGCCGATGCCACTGGCGATGCGGTCCTGAAGCCCCCGCTCCTTCTGCTGGCGCCGCCGGTGCTCCAGCAGCTCGTGTATGTTGCCTTCGACGATCCCCGACACGCCCGAGTCGCGCGCTTTGACGGTTTGCCTTTCCATTTGCCACGCGTTAATTGCTGGAGTCATCCACTGCCATCGGGTAGCGGCCGCTCGGCGTCGTGCGCGTGACCGATCGCTTCGCGCAGTCGTGGCTCCAGCTTCTCGCAGTCCAGAATGACCTTCTGCCCATACACGGCCTTTACCGCCTCAGGCGGGACGCTAAATTCTCCCGCGTTTTCGAAGTAGATCACCAGCTCGCGCCGGCCGCCCGGCGCGATCGCGCGCACGGCCCCGATTGCCCGATCGCCATCGGAGGCAAACACTTCATAGTCGGTCTCAATCACTTCTTGCATTTCATTCCCCGCATGTTGTGCGCTTGTATGAAAATGATGGAACCGATAAGTCCTTCTGTGGTGGTTATGCCACGCATAAACCGTACCAGCCGTTGGCTTGCGCACCGGCGCGACATTCCCGCGTCATAGGGCACCTCGCGCCTGCCGCACGAACTGGCCTATCGATCGGCAGGGGACACCCGCTGCTATCCGTAATTTTTACATCGCGTTTGCCCATTTTTTCCGTTCGGAGCGCCTGGAGCTTGTGCGCTTGCTCAGGTGGGTCTGGACTAGTCGCCGGTGAGTGATAGCGCGGCAGTATTCGGGCTAGATGGTGCCGCATCACGGAAGGCACGGTGCTTGCAGCCAGAACTGTGTGCGTCTTGACTATGCTGGCGGATCTGGCGTTATTGCGGCTGCGCGGCGCAACAGAGGTTGATCATGTTCAACGGCTTTCGTCTGGGAAAGATCGCGGGCATCGACATCCAGATCGATTGGAGCCTGCTCATCATATTCTTACTGGTCACGTTCAGTCTCGGTGCTGGTGTCTTTCCCGCCTGGCATCCGGACTGGAGTCTGGGCCTTAGTTGGCTGACCGCGTTTATTGCAGCGCTCCTATTCTTCGCATCGGTGCTAGTGCACGAGCTATCCCACGCGCTCGTCGGGCGCTTACAGGGGATCGAAATCAAACGTATCGTCCTGTTCATTTTCGGCGGCATGGCGCAGATGGAGCGCGATCCCCATGTCTGGCGCGCGGAACTGTGGATGGCGGCTGTGGGCCCGATTACGAGTCTGGCGTTGGGGTTCGTGTTCATACTTCTCGGCAGCCTCGCAGCGGGTGGCGCCGAAATCGACCCCGAGCAGCCGCGCCAGACGCTCACCTCGCTGGGGCCAGTTGCCACATTGCTGCTATGGTTGGGTCCGGTCAACGTCATCTTGGGCCTGTTCAATCTTGTACCGGCATTTCCGCTCGACGGCGGGCGCGTGTTGCGCGCGATATTGTGGGGAACAACCGGGGACATGCGGCTCGCGACTCGCTGGGCCTCGCGCATCGGGCAATTGTTCGCGTGGGTGCTCATTGCCATCGGGATCGCGATGATGTTTGGCGCGCGCGTGCCCATCTTCGGCACCGGTCTCGTAAGCGGTCTATGGCTCGCTTTTAT
>JAPSGG010000194.1 GCA_031177845.1 Chromatiales bacterium | reverse complement strand
TTCCTCATGCCGGTGGCGCGCTTACTCATGCCGGCGGCGCGCTTATGGTCGACGTCGCGCATTGCGATTGGCTTCTGGTAGGGGAGCGAACTCGGCTTGGCACCGACCTTGCTGCGTGTATAGCGCAAGATTTCAGATATTTCGCATAGTCACTCAGGAGGTAACCAGAATGACCAGGCGCGAACATGCGGTTGATCAGCAAGGCCAGCCGCTGGAGACCGATTTCGGTGCGTTCTATCCTACCGGTCACATCGTCATTGCCTTCGAGCAATATGAGAAGGCCAATCGGGTGTGTGAAGAGCTTAAATCGGAGGGCTTCAAGGAACAGGATTGTGAACTCCATAGGTCGGAAGAGGTCGCCGACACCGCACGGCGCAATCTCGAGAATACCGGCCTAATGGCGCGCGTGGGAAAGAGCGTTGCCGCAATCAAGGAGCATTTGCATGCGGCAGAGAATGGAGCTACGTTTTTGCTCGTTCACGCGCCCAACGACCGGGATACTGAGCGCGTTTTACAAGCCATCAGCGGCAAACAGGTCGTACTGGCGCACCGCTACCATCATCTGGCCATCGAGGAGCTACGCCACGATGAATCAGATACGCACATGACCTCCCCGCGCTGAGCCGGCGTTCATTCAACCGCAAAGCACGACCGCGGAAGAAACCATCTAAAAGACCGGAAGGGAACCACCTCTAGGCCCGACATTCCACGACCGAGGAATGATTTCACGCCACCTTCTTCCCCTGTGCTCTTTGCGGTCAAACTTACACATGCCGCGCGGCGATGAGCTCCTTGATCTTGCCGATGGCCTTAGCCGGGTTGATGCCCTTGGGGCAGGTCGCCGTGCAATTCATGATGGTGTGGCAGCGGTACAGCTTGTAGGGATCTTCCAGTTCATCCAGGCGCTCGCCGGTGGCCTCATCCCGGCTGTCGGCGATGAAGCGGTGAGCGAGCAGCAAGATAGCCGGACCTAGATACCGGTCGGAGTTCCACCAGTAGCTGGGGCAACTACTGGAACAGCAGGCGCATAGGATGCAACGCTCGTTATCGTCGAAGGCCGCGCGCTCCGCGGGCGATTGCAGGCGTTCACGGTCCGGCGGCGGCGGGGTCTGGGTGCGCAACCACGGCCGCACCGAGGCATACTGCGCGAAGAAGTGAGTGAAATCGGTGACCAGATCCTTGATGACCGACATGTGCGGCAGCGGATAGATCTTGACCGCATCCCCTTGCGTATCCTCGATCTTCTTCGTGCAGGCGATCGTGTTGCCGCCGTTAATGTTCATGGCGCACGATCCGCAGATGGCCTCGCGGCAGGAGCGCCGGAACGCCAGCGTTGGATCGAACTCGCTCTTGATCTTGATCAGCGCGTCCAGCACCATCGGCCCGCAGTCGTCGAGGTCCACTTCGAAGGTATCCAACCTGGGATTTGCCTCGCTGTCGGGATCATAGCGGTAGACGACGAATTTCTTGCTGCGCTTCGCGCCTGGCGGTGCGGCGTAGGTCTTACCCTGTTTGACGACTGAATTTGCGGGTAGCCGGAATTGGGCCATTACGTTCTCCTGAATGGCGGAAAGTGATCTCAAATCCCCCGCTCGGTGGCGCTATTGTGCCAGGCTCGCCGCCTCCTTTCTGCAAAGGGCGCCAACAGGCGCGAGGCGGCGGTTGAGGGATTTCGCTGAAGGCTCCGCGCCTAAGCGAGTATCTCGTCAGTATGTCGGCGCCTCAGTACGTCCGGGCCTTGAGCGGGATCGTTTCGACTTCGTCGGTGAGTGTATCGAGGTGCACCGGACGATACTCCAGCCTTACCGTGTTACCCTCGCTTACCCACGACATCGTGTGCTTCAACCAATGCTCGTCGTCGCGATCGGGATAATCCTCGCGCGCGTGCGCACCGCGGCTTTCGGTGCGATGGTACGCGGATTCGATAGTCACTAGGGACTGCAACAGCAGGTTCGAAAGCTCGAAGGTCTCGGCGAGATCGGTGTTCCAGATCATGGAGCGGTCGGTCACGTCGATGTCGTTGTCGAATTGGTCCACCAACTCGCGGATCTTGCCCGCGCCCTCCTTCAGCGTCTCGGCGGTGCGAAACACGGCGGCATAAGTCTGCATGGTCTTCTGCATTCTGAGGCGCAGTTGCGCGGTAGGCGTGCCGCCTTTTGCATGCCGGAGTTTATCGAAGCGCGCGATGATCGGCTCGGAAAGGCGCGCAGGCAGCGGCGCCGGCGCCCTGCCCGGTTTGATGAGCGCCGCACAGCGCTTGGCGGCCGCGCGGCCGAACACGATGAGATCCAAGAGCGAGTTCGATCCCAGCCGATTCGCGCCGTGCACCGACACGCAGGCCGCCTCGCCGATCGCCATGAGACCCGGCACCACGGACTCCGGGTTGCCGTCCTTGTGCGTCACGCACTCGGCATCACGGTTGGTGGGAATGCCGCCCATATTATAGTGCACGGTCGGGACCACAGGGATCGGCTCTTTGGTCACATCGATGTTGGCGAAGGTCTTGGCCGTATCCGCGATGCCCGGCAGGCGCTCGTAGATGATCTTGGGATCCAAATGCTCCAGGTGTAGGTACATATGGTCCTTCTCGGGACCGACACCGCGCCCTGCCCTAATCTCCATCGTGATGGCGCGGGATACCACGTCGCGCGAGGCCAAGTCCTTGGCATTGGGCGCATAACGCGGCATAAAGCGCTCGCCTTCGGAGTTTTTCAGATAGCCGCCTTCCCCGCGTGCGCCCTCAGTGATCAGACAGCCTGAGCCATAGATGCCAGTGGGATGGAACTGCACGAACTCCATATCCTGCAGCTGTAGACCCGCACGCAGCACCATGCCGTTGCCGTCGCCAGTGCAGGTATGCGCGGACGTGCAGGAAAAATACGCGCGGCCATAGCCGCCGGTCGCCAGCAGCACCATGTGCGCGCGGAAGCGATGCAACTCCCCTTTTTGTAGGTCCCAAGCCAATACGCCGCGGCAGGCGCCTGCCTCGTCCATGATCAGGTCGGTCGCGAAGTACTCGATATAGAACTCAGCCTGCTGGCGGATCGACTGCTGGTAGAGGGTATGCAGGATCGAATGGCCCGTGCGGTCGGCGGCCGCGCAGGTGCGGTGCGCCGTGCCCTTGCCATAGTGCGTGGTCATGCCGCCGAACGGGCGTTGGTAGATGCGCCCGCTCTCGGTGCGTGAGAATGGCACGCCATAGTGCTCCAGCTCGATAACCGCCTGCATAGCGTTCCTACACATGTACTCGATCGCGTCCTGATCACCCAGCCAGTCCGAACCCTTGACCGTATCGTACATGTGCCAACGCCAGTCGTCCTCGCCCATATTGCCTAGCGCGGCGGAGATGCCCCCTTGCGCCGCCACGGTGTGGCTGCGGGTCGGGAATATCTTGGTTACGCAGGCAGTGGCGAGACCCTCTGCGGCTAGTCCTAAGGTCGCGCGCAGGCCCGCGCCGCCCGCTCCCACCACCACTACATCGTAGGCGTGGTCGATGATCTCATAGGCTGCGGTCATGATCCGGCGCCCAGCGATATTTTCAGCACGGCGATGATCCCCAATGCGCCGATCAGGATGCTGATAAAGTTCATGACGATAATGCCAGTCACCTTCAAAGCCTCGGGACGCACGTAGTCTTCGATAATCACGCGCAGGCCCAGCATCATGTGATAGATCGTGACTGCGAGTGAGAGGATCAGCAGGGCCGTGACCAGCGGTGACCGCACCCAGGCGACAAACGCCGCGTAGTCCATGCCACCGAGCGCCGCGACCGCAAACACAAACCACAGGCTCAGCGGCACGAGCGCAATTGAGGTGACGCGCGACATCCACCAATGCGAAAAGCCCGATTTGGCGGAACCCAGCCCGCGGGCGCCGGCCAGAGGCGTGCGCAGCGCCATCATGAACCCCACCACGCGGTGATGGCCACGATCCAGACCAGCAAGGTCAATACCACAGTGGCGCCAAGCGCCACGTAGGCCGTTAGATTGACAGTGGGATACTCGTAGCCGTAGCCCGCGTCCCAAGCCAGATGCCGGATGCCGTTGCAAAAGTGAAAAAACAGCACGAAGGTAGACAGGAACAGGATCAACTGTCCGTACCAGGCCGCAACGTGACCGTGCACGGCCGCGTAAGCCTGCGGGCCGGCCGCCGCCGCGACCAGCAGCGCGACCAACAGCAACACACCCAGCACCAGAAACGCGCCGGTGATACGGTGGGAGATAGATAACACCACGGTAAGTGGCAAGCGGTAGATCTGCAGGTGCGGCGACAAAGGCCGCGGTCGTGGTGCCATGCAAACACTCCTCCGAATTCTTTTGATACCTTTCTTTCTAAAGCCTTACTTGCCCTTGTCGTGAACGACCGCGGCGAGCGGGTTCGTAAGGCAAAATCGCGAAATTACGGTAAAACTGGTTTGGATACAATACTCATAAGGAAACGCTGCATCGCATTCACAGCAATCGAGGCCTTCGAGCAGGGACTGGTTGAACGCCCGGTACAGGTCTTGCAATAGGTCTCGTAGTAGGACGCGTGACGCGAGTCCAGACTTATTGGTTCTGGCAGTCCTAGCG
>JAPSGG010000193.1 GCA_031177845.1 Chromatiales bacterium | reverse complement strand
AGGTATTGGAGGATTTCGCGCGGGGGCTGCGGGGGTACTCGCTACAAACGGTGTAGATTTGTGGGAGCGATCCCCTTGATCGCCCTCATCCCCTCCTGCGCTGCGCAACCCTCATCCATATCCCTTCTCCCAAAGGGAGAAGGGAGCCAATCACCCCCTCCTTTTCGGAGAGGGTAGAGTGAGGATCGGGAGAGAGTTGGCGTGGGGGCCAATCGCGACGAGGCCTATGTCTTTACGCCCCTCGCATGCGCTCGGGGTAAACCCCGTCAAATGAGGCGTCCCTCCTACTTTATTTTTGCTTCCTTGTAGATCACGTGCTTGCGCACCACCGGATCGTATTTCTTGATTTCCATCTTATCCGGCATGGTGCGCTTGTTCTTGGTGGTGGTGTAGTAGTGCCCGGTGCCGGCACTAGACACGAGCTTGATCTTATCGCGTGCGGATTTTGCCATGGGATTACACCTTCGCGCCGCGGGCGCGCATGTCGGTCAGAACCTGATCGATGCCCTTCTTGTCGATGATGCGCAGTCCCCGCGTCGACACGCGGAGCTTGACCCAGCGCCGTTCGCTCTCCACCCAGAACCGGTGAGTGTGCAGATTCGGCAGGAATCGGCGCCGCGTCTTGTTGTGGGCGTGTGAGACATTGTTGCCCGTCCTGGGACCTTTGCCCGTTATCTGACAGATTCTGGTCATATATAACTCCAAAGCGTGCTGCACATCAGTAGATCGCCTTTCATCTGGCGACGCATTGACTGACTTCCGAGTCTAGAAAGAATGCGCAATTCTGACAAATAAGCCGCTCCCGTTCAACGGTTGTTGAACCGTTGGCACAAGCCGGCACTGCCGGTATATTCAACATGCTATGGAAACCCGATGCGCGGACATCATCTACTTGCGCGAGCTGCGCGCGAGCGCCGTCATCGGCATTTACGAATGGGAGCAGCGCATCCGGCAGACCATCAGCATCGATCTGGAGATGGCCGGGGATATCCGCAAGGCAGCCGCCGCCGATGCCATCGAAAACACCTTCAATTACGCAGCGGTCGCCGAGCGCATTGTCCACTTCGTCGAGGAAAGCCGCTTTCGGCTGATCGAAACGCTGGCCGAAGGTATTGCCAGCATTCTGCTGGATGAATTCAAGATCCCCTGGGTCAAGGTCACGGTCAGCAAGCCCGGCGCGGTGCGCGATGCGCGCGACGTGGGCGTGGCCATCGAGCGAGGCAGCAAGTCTGGGCTCGCTTGATCTGCAGCAAGTATTTGGCCATGCGCGTCGGGCGTCTAGCATATGGCATAGTAGCGCCCGCAGCCGGCGCATGCTCAGCCGCTCGCTCGCGGTTACGTCGTGGTGCTTGAATGGCGGGGCCAAGTGTATCGGCATAAATCTGCATCTAAGTTGGCATACGTGTCGTAATCCCCAGATAGGGGGAGTTTCTTGTGCTTTCCGTAGATCCCACGCCGAACTTAAGCATCAAGGGGGTAACATCATGCAGCAAGCCGACCATGCACGCGTTGCGGGCAGCGGCCGTAACCACGACGCGTGTGTAAGCGTTCCGTTCTCCGCGCAGGCCTCCAGCTACCGAGAAACGCCTTTTATTACCGAGCTGCCAAAAGTGGATAACACCGATCTCTACGTATTCCGCAGTTACGAGGGTGGGCGCGAGGACTTCGTGGCTCTCATCTCCAACTGGCAGCCGTTCCAGGATTCTTACGACGGGCCCAACTACTTTGCGTTAGACGAGAATGCGCTGTATGAGATCCAAATCGACAATAATGGCAATTCGGTCGAAGGCATCACCTTCCAGTTCGATAACACATTCAGGAATCTCGCGGTGCCAAGCAACACGCAAGGCGAGCCTGTAAATAATGCCGTGCCAATCATCAACATCGGCACGATCGAGACGCCGGCCGACACTCAACTAAACTGGGTTGAGCGCTACACGGTCAACGTTGTGCGAGGTGACCGGCGCTCGGGCAACAGTCAGTCGGTCAATAACGCCGCGAGCAGTGGAGCGCGATTTATAAAGCCGGTGGACAACATCGGCCAGAAGTCAATTCCGGACTACGAGGGCTACGCCAATCAGCATATCTATAACATCAACATTCCAGGCTGCAGCGAGCAGGGAAGGGTCTTTGTCGGCCAGCGTCGAGAGGCGTTCTATCTCAACCTCGGTGAGATCTTCGACTTGATCAATCTCGATCCGTTAGGAGCGAGAGACGGCGAGCAGAACATCATCGACGACAAGAACATCACGTCCATCGCGCTGGAGGTGCCGACGAGCTGCCTAGTCGCGGACAATGAGCCTGTGATCGGCGGCTGGGCCACCGTCAGCCTGCCGCAGGCGCATGTATTGGACCCGACGCCGAGCGTAGATGATCCGACCGTTGAGGGCGGCGCGTGGACGCAGGTCTCGCGGCTGGGCTCTCCGCTGGTCAACGAGGTGGTCATCGGATTGCCGGACAAGAATTTATTCAACGCCAGCCAACCGGCCAATGACGTGAGCGATTTCGCCACCTACGTGACGAATCCCACCCTCCCCGTGCTGGTCGATATCCTGTTTTTCGGCGGTCAGGGAGACGCAGTTCCCGCGGCACCCAGGCTCGACCTAGTACAGGCGTTTGTGACGGGTGTCGATGGTCTGACCAAACCGACCAACGTCGACCTCGAAACCCTCGAAGGCGCGGGCGAGATGCTGAGGCTCAACACCGCGCTTCCGCCGGTCGGCCCCAACGATGCGGGCTTCAGCGATCTCGGCTTCCTCGGCTGCGATCTCGGGGGATTTCCCAATGGGCGGCGTCCTGTGGACGATGTTATAGATATCGAACTCAGCGTGGCTATGGGCGCGATCACGGCGCAAAACCCGAATAATCTGCAAACCTGCGATATCACTACCAACCCCCCGCAGGTCGTTAATGCTGGCGCCGTAGTGACCAACGGTGTCGCACTGACCAACGCCGGCGACGGTCTGTTTATTGGCAGTTTCCCACATTTGGGCACGCTGCTTCCGGGCTCGCCCGCAGAGGCCAGCGAACCGAATGGAGTTGCGCTGTGAGTACGCGTCTGTTAATGGCGGTCGCGTGCCTAGCGCTGCTATGGCTGGCCGGCTGCGGCGGCGATGACAATGGCGGTGGTAACGCCTTCCTGAGCATCTTCAATCAGGATCCAAATTCGACGCCGGCGACCCTTGGCGAGGCGGATGATCTGCGCGCCGATATCGAGGACTTGTTCGGCGGGCCGAACGACGACCCAAAGGTGCCGGACGATGTTTTATAGAAGGGTCCTGCACCCTGACCGCGGGTGAAATAAAAATGCGGTACATCGGAGGCATTTACAGGGGCCCTGAGAGGCCCCTCTCTTTTTTGCGCGCATGTCTTACTGGCGCTGCATCCTTCGTTCGCCGCAGCGACAACGGTTCCCTTCTAAAATTTCATGCAACACGTGCGGAAAATCAGTTTATACTTGCCGACGACCTTTTTCCCATGTAGGCCAACAAATCGGAGGAGAAATCGAGCATGAGACAAAGGCTACCGGGCTTAGGAGGAATGGCGCTGACAAGATCCATCTTGTCTAGCACGTGCGCGATATTGTGCGGATTGATCAGCGGGCCCGTGCTGGCGCAGGGTGATGCGGAAGCGGGCAGATTGAAAGCGGACACCTGCATGGGTTGTCATGGGATACCCGGCTACACAAATGTGTATCCTACCTATCATGTCCCCAAGCTGGGTGGCCAGCACGCAGAGTACATCGTGGCTGCCCTACAGACTTATAAGACTGGGCAGCGCGATCATAGCACGATGCACGCCCAGGCGGTGGCTCTATCGGAGCAGGACATGGCGGACATCGCCGCTTACTTCGAGTCGCTGGGAGCCAGCGCGGACGCAGCGCCTATGCCTGCTGCCGCAGGTAAAGGACAGCAGCAGGCGGCCAAGGCAAATAAGGGGCAATAAAATGAAAGCGGTGCTTTTCACGTTTGGCATCATGTTGGTTCTTAACGTGGCGCAAGCGGCGGGCGATCCCGCCGTCGGAGAGAAAAAATCGAAGCCTTGTGCGAGCTGCCACGGACCGGAGGGCAGGAGCATGGCGCCTAATTTCCCGACATTGGCCGGTCAGTACGAAGACTACATCGTTCAGGCGTTACAGGACTACAGGTCGGGTGCGCGCGAGAACCCGATCATGCAGGGTATGGCTGCCCCACTTTCAGAGCAGGACATGGAGGACCTGGCTGCATACTACTCGCAACAGAAAGGACTGGTCACACCTGCGCTAGAGTGATCGCCGCCGGCGTGTTTAGCGCTGGCGAAACAGCAGAGAAAAAGAAAGCGTCTACTGCTGGCTTAATGCCTGCCATTCCGCGGGCGTGTAGGCCTTGATGGTAATGGCATGTAGCGCGCCGGTTGTGATCTGCTGGTGAATGGTGGCGTAGACCATCTGCTGTTCCTTGATCATGCTCAAGCCCTCGAAGGCGTCGCTCACGACGACGGCCTCATACTTGTACCCGTCGCCGCTCACCAAGGCCATTGAGCCGGGGATGCCAGCCTCGATCAAGCGCTTTATCTCATCCGGGTGCATGACGGCAAAGATTAAAGGACTTTTCACGCCCTGTCATTGCCGCGCTCAC
>JAPSGG010000192.1:0-2500 GCA_031177845.1 Chromatiales bacterium | reverse complement strand
TCTTCGTGATTGTGACCTTGAGGCCACATTCCTGCCCGAATGCGCCGCCACCCTCGCCTTCGTTAACGGCGAGGTAACCATACGGGGCTAGGTATGGTTCAAGGGAACCCGCCGAAGGGGGATACCTGACACACGGACGACCCACCCATCGGGCCTAATTGAGCCGCTGCCCTTAGATTGGCAGCGCGCCAGGCCAGTTCAAGTGTCCAAGGGAATCACCCGTCGGCGCAATCCCGCCTCGATCGAGGGACAGCAACCGCTTCGGTGTTGTCCGCCCGGACGCAAAATGGAGCACGTTCCAAGCGTGCGGGCGAACGGCCGATAGACGGGGGGAAAGCGGATTTGTTTAGGCGCCGCGGTCGTTTTGCGCGTCGTAAGCTCGGTCAGGCCCTCGTGCCTGCCCGCGCATCCGGACTCCCATCCATCTTTCTCGGCGAGATCCCCAAAGCGGAGCGCAAGCTGCCGCCGGTCTATCTCTGCGAAACAGGCCCCGATGGGACAAGCTGCCGGCTGAAATGGCTGGCAAGCACCTGTCTTGCCGGTCTCGTCGGAGTTTGCCTCATCGGTGTCGCCATCTATGCCTCGCTCAACATGAGCGACGGGTCCGGCATGGTGAGCTCCCTCAAGCGGGCGAGCCTTGCCGCGCTTCAGCCGATCCGCAGCGCCACCCTCGCCAAGCTTGGGCAAAGCGCCAATGGGCAGAAAGAGGATCGTATTCAGATGACGGCTGCGGGCTTTGCCTCGCGCCAGGTCATCCATGACAGCGTGATCGAGCGGCAAGGCAGTCGCGAGTTCATCACTATCAAGCCCTATGTCCGCATCGTCGCCGGGCTCGCCACCGAACTCCCCGCCTCTGCCGCCGAGTTGCCTCCCTTCAATCCCTTCAAGCTCTACTCGGATTCCACGCCGGTGGGCGCGAGTGGCGAAGCGGACGATGCAACGCAAGCGGTCAGCGTCAACGTGGTGGAGGTGCCCGGTGGCATCCTGCCCCCATCCGATGGGGTCGAGCTCAGAGCCGACGAAGTCAGCCGGCTAGTCGCCGAGGCGGCCGAGATTTTCGCTTATGCCGATATCGCCAGCGGCGCGACGGCGACGGTGGGCACCGGTGAGGCGCAGCTCATGCCGGCCTCCTACAATCCCGAAGAGGGCCTTGGGATCGCCGCTTCGCCGCATATGACCACGATCGAAAAATCCATCGACGAAGCCGCGGCGGAGCAAGACGAATTCGAGGAGATGCTCGCCGGCGCCGAGAACAAGACCCTCAGCGTCAGTCGGGGCGACACATTGAACAGCCTCTTCACCAGGGTCGGCACCGAGCCCGAGGAGGCGGAGCGGATCATCGAGGCGTTCGCCTCGATCTTCACCAATAACGATCTCAAGTCGGGACAGGAGCTGCGCTTCAGCCTGGTCCCGGCGCCCTCGGACACCGGCCAGATGGAACCGGTCAAGGTCGCGATCTTCGAGAAAGACGATCATCTCGCGACCGTGGTGCGCAACGCGCAAGGCGAATATGTCGCCTCCACCGAGCCGATCGGCAACGACGCGCAGAGCCAGCAGGCCTCGACCCGCGCAACTCTCTATACGAGCTTCTATCACGCCGCGCTCGAGCAGCGCATTCCATCGGAGACCATCCTCAAGCTGCTCCGCGTCCACTCCTACGATGTCGATTTCAAGCAGAAGGTGCGGGCCGGCGACACGTTCGAGATGTTCTTCGACAGCGGGAATGACGAGCAGGTGGGCGAGCTGCTCTACACGGCGATGACGATCGGCGGCAAGACGCACAAATTCTATCGCTTCCGCACCCCGGACGACGTGGTCGACTATTACGACGAGCAGGGCAACAGCGCGAAGAAGTTCCTGATGCGCAATCCGGTCAAGGGCGGCCGCTACACTTCGGGCTTCGGCGACCGCAAGCACCCGCTGCTCGGCCGCTGGCGCATGCATACCGGCGTGGACTGGGCGGCCCCCTCCGGCACCCCGATCCTTGCCGGCGGCGACGGCACGGTTGAGCGCGTCGGACGCGAGGGCGGCTACGGCAACTATATCCGGCTCCGCCACGCCAACGGCTTCGCCACCGCCTACGGCCACCTCTCCCGCTATGCGCCCGGCGTCGTCCCCGGCGCCACGGTGAAACAGGGCCAGATCATCGGCTTCGTCGGCTCGACCGGGCGCTCAACCGGCCCGCATCTCCATTACGAAGTTCTGGTCAACAACAAATTCGTCAACCCGATGACCATCCAGGTCCCGCGCGGCCTGCAACTCACCGGCCGGCAGCTCGCCGAGTTCCAACGCGAGCGCAAGCGCATCGAAGCCCTGATGCAGATGGACCCGGTATCGAGCCGCGTGGCGCAAGCCAGCACCAACTAGATTCTAAAGCAGCACTGACAGACTGGGATAGGCGGCGCGCGAACGCGTCAGCTCGGCCGTTCCGGATCCGGCTTCTTCGGCTCGCTGCCGTCGTCGGGGATGTACCACTCCTCGACCTTCTGCACCGCCGGGT
>JAPSGG010000191.1 GCA_031177845.1 Chromatiales bacterium | reverse complement strand
CTTGCACCCTTGCTGTGCGAATGGCCGGGTATAGGACTCCAGGTAAGACGCAGACCACGAACATCAACAATCATCACCGAATCAAAGAGCTCCTCGCCCAGGGCGTGGCCGTCGAAATCTTCGCTTCCGGACAATGGGCTGCTTCACTATGGCTGATTTCACCTCAATCTCGCCGCCGCTCTGGAAGACGATCTGATCCGAACCGTGGATCCAGAATGGAATGGAGGAATCAAGGAGCGGAAGGAGCGGACGGATGAGGTGCCGGACCGCGGTCAATCTGAGGAGGTTCAATTGCAGCCGGCCTTTTAACTAGTTTCATCAATATCCGACAGGTCGCGAGTTGGTCTTAGGCCTTACCAATCTCGATTTTGCGAATGAGCTCTTCTCCCTCAACGTGGACATGAGAAAGCTCAACGGTTCGATGGCCACGATCGATCGTTCCTACGGAGACGTCAAAGCGGCGCTGATAGCAAAAAATATTAATCGCAATATTTATGTAGCAAATGTGCGACATTCATGGATCCGCTATGTCGAGGTCCGCGAATTCCTCGTTGAGTTGAAGGTGACGCTCATCAAACTAATGGCAACTGCCAAGGTGCTTTCTCGACAGGCAGCGTTCATGGTGCAAGCTATCAGAGGCTTGGCCCGTTCCAGATACTCACGGAACTTTCCGGCGCTTAGGGCGAAGGAGATGGAGAAGGCTACCGCGGAAATTAAATCCAATGCCCAGTCCAGCAGGGCGCGAAGCGAGGAAGTTGTGCGTCGTGTGGCCCAACAACGCACTCCAGCCGACGGCCTGCGCTCTGCGGGCTCGGCCCGCGGCTGAGCGGGTACGTTATGCGTCTGAGTGAGGTGGAAGTGACTGAGCAGTATCATCAAAAGATAGATCTTGCGGTAGAACAGCTTGAGACCGCCGAGTCCACTGTCGTTACGGACTTGAAGGAGGCGGCTCTATGGATGATCGTCAGGGCATACACAAACTATGGATTATTGTAATTGCCGCATGGAGAAACCGAGGACGGATTCAATGATTGGTTTTGTGAAAACGTCGTTGGCGTAGAACAGGGCTGTTGAAGGCAGAGATGCATTCGAGACAAAGTGGGAAGCTTTTTAGCTAGCAGAGGAACCGTTCAATAAGGAATTGCCAGCACGAGGCTTGACAGCGATGGTGGTTGTTATGCTCTCCGCGTGTCAGACGAACCCGGCTGCCAAATCGGAACCCGGCGCGTACAACTACACTCCGAGGTTTATTTGGGGGGGAAACTACGGCAACGCCTGTTTCTATCTCAGGTAGTGAGCATCAATCTGGATTTGCCATTACGTGCCGCGAAACTCAGCACTGCCTCACTCGGGCGAACGATCTTTGTAGCCCCAAGCCCATTACGATTATTTCGACCGAGAACCGCAGGAGAGCGCGCCTCTCTAGGGTTGGCCTCTATAGAGGTCGTGGCAGCAGAACGACAGACACGTTAATGCAGGTGGTGCGTGTTGACAGGTAGTCGACGCGATGGTCCGTCGTCCACTCATCACCGAAAGCGGACATAGGAATCAGGTCCTAGTGTCGCATAACAACAGCCTCAACGCGGACGGATTTTTCCGCTGACGCTCCAAAGTCGGCCGATTAAGCTGAGCGTTACGACCAGCGGGCAATAAATTGTCGTTCAATTTGCTGAAAAGCTTCAGACGCTTTCGCCGACGGCCGCTCGCGGATTTTTCGAAAGATGGACGGCTCAAGCCGCCTGCACGGGAATCGCATTTGCGGTGCGAACGATGTGGTTGGATTTGTCTAGATAGACAAGGGTGGGTTTGAAGCGGGCGACCTCTTGTTCTTCCAATTCTGCATAGGCACAGATGATGACGCGGTCGCCCGGCTTAGCGCGGTATGCGGCGGCGCCGTTGACGGATACGATGCCGCTGCCCTGCTCGGCTCGGATCGCATACGTGGTGAAGCGCTCGCCATTGGCGAGATTGTAGATTTGAATCTGTTCGTACTCGTGAATTCGGGCAGCGTCCAGCAGTCGACCATCGATGGCACACGAGCCCTCGTACTCAAGCTCGGCGTGGGTCACTCGGGCTTGGTGCAGCTTGGCTTTGAGCAAGGTCAACCTCATGTTGTGCTTCCTCAAGGGGTGTCAGGGAATGGTTCACAGCCGACGGGCAGTCAATTATCGGCGATTAACGGTCGTTCATCAATGTTAGGCGGACATTGTCGATCAGCCGTGTGCGCCCCAGCCAGGCGGCGGCCAATATAACGAGCTCCCGATCGGAGCCATCCGGCACGGCCAGATCTCCGGCGCGCCGCACACTGACGTAATCTGGCCGGAAACGGCATTTCTTCAAGTTATGCATCATTTGCTCTTCTAAGCTGGCGTAATCCAATTCGCCGCTATGAATGCGATCGGCGAAGCGCCTCAGTTCTGCGTAGAGACCGGGGGCCTGCGCCCGTTCCGTAGGCGAGAGATTGCGGTTACGAGAACTTAACGCCAGTCCATCCGGCTCGCGCACTGTCGGTAGGCCTACGATGTCTATCGGCAGATCCAGGTCAGTGACCAGGCGTCGAATCACCAAGAGCTGCTGGTAGTCCTTCTCGCCGAATATCGCCACATCCGGCTGCACCATGTTGAACAGCTTGGCCACCACGGTCGCCACGCCGATGAAATGTCCAGGCCGACTGGCGCCCTCGATAATAGAAGAAAGATGCGGCACCTCCACGCGGGTGACACCATCCATGCCGCGCGGGTAGACGGTCTCAGCCGCGGGGATGAAGACGACATCGGGATCGATGTCCCGCAACCGGCAACGGTCTTCCTCCAAGGTGCGCGGATATGCGGCCAGATCCTCCGGGCGATCGAACTGCATAGGATTGACGAAAATACTGACTACCACCCGTTCAGCACTTGCGCGGGCGTGCTCGATGAGGCTCGTATGGCCGGCGTGCAGATTGCCCATGGTCGGTACCAGGGCAATGCGCGTCCCCGGCCGCCGCCATGCGCGAAGACGCTCCCGCAGCGATTCGATGTCGGTCACAATCAACATGGTGAGCTTTTCGGAAACGTAGCCCTGCTCCGCGGCGTTATACCGCACTAGCGGCTTAGACTACGCTTTCAGAAGCTGTGTTCGGCGGCTGGGAAGGTTCTATCCTTGACTGCCCGCACGTATTTCGATACGGCGTCCTGGATGTCGTTGGCACCGTGCAGAAAATTCCGGCTGAAGCGCGGCACCCTGTCCACGCTCACGCCGAGGATATCGTGCAACACCAGGATCTGGCCGTCGCAGGCGGCGCCCGCGCCGATGCCGATGACCGGAATATTGACCTTCGAAGTAATCTCCGCGGCCAGCACCGCCGGCACGCATTCCAGCAGCAACATCTCCGCGCCCGCGGTCTGCACTGCCGAGGCCACATCCAACATCATTCTGGCACTGGCTTCATCCCGGCCCTGGACGCGGTAGCCGCCCAGCTTGTGAATGGATTGCGGTTGCAGCCCGAGATGTGCGCAGACGGGAACGCCTTGCGCGGCCAGATGGCGCACGATCTCGGCCTGGGTTTCACCGCCCTCCAGCTTCACGACTTGAGCGCCGCCTTCCTGCATCAGGCGCGCGGCGTTTGCGATCGTCTGCGAGGGATTGCTGTAGCTCATGAAGGGCATGTCGACGATGCGCAGCGCGCGCCGGCTGCCGCGGGCCACAGCGCGCGCGTGATAGATCATGTCGTCGATGGTCACCGGCACCGTGGTTTCATGGCCCTGAATCACCATGCCGAGCGAGTCACCAATAAGGATCACATCGATGCCCGCCTTATCCAGCACCGCCGCAAAACTCGCGTCATACGCGGTCAAGCAGGCGATCTTCTCACCCCGCTGCCTCATCTGCTTGAGGGTGCTGACCGTAATACCTCGCTGTTCGACATGGACGCTCATACGTCAAACCGCCAAGGACAATAAATTGAAAAAGTGGCGTCCCTGGCGCACCGTGCAGACTTGCTGCAACAATGCCCGGAAGTCGCCATCATTGGCCACAAGGTCGATCTCAGCCGCGTTGACGATCAACAGCGGCGCGCCTGCATAGTTGCAAAGGAAGTTCGCGTAGGCTTCGTTCACTCGCTCTAGGTAAGCGGGATCGATGTTCTGCTCATAGTCGCGCCCGCGCTTTCGAATCCGCTCCAACAGGATATCCACCGGAGCCTGCAGGTATACGACTAAATCAGGCGTCGGCGCATTGATGGTTACATACGCGTAAATCTGCTGATACAGCTCAATCTCGCGAGCATCCAAGGTCAACTGCGCGAACAGATAATCCTTCTCCAGCATGAAGTCTGCCACCCGCACTGGGTTGAGAATATTGCCCTGGCGCAGCGCCTCTATCTGCCGCGTCCGCTGCATCAAGAAGCACAGCTGCGTGGCCAAGGCAGCGTGTTGCGGATGATCGTAGAAGCGTGCGAGGAATGGATTCTCGTCCGGGGCCTCCAGCAACATCTCCGCATTGAACTCGGCGGCCAGCCTTTTTGCCAGGCTCGTCTTGCCGACGCCGATTGGCCCTTCGACGACAATATACCGCGGTGGTTGGATCTTCACGGCTGCGAAATTTCGAGCCGTCGCAGATTGCCTCGCGGACAATGCTTCG
>JAPSGG010000020.1 GCA_031177845.1 Chromatiales bacterium | reverse complement strand
TGCGCAAGCGCATCGAATCCTCGATGCCGCCGGGCGCCCGCATCGAGCGCGCGCAGGCGCGCAGTGACGCTATGGCGCAGATGACCCGCGCCTTCGTGATCAATCTTACCGCCATGAGCCTGCTTGTTTTGCTGGTGGGGATGTTCTTCATCTACAGCGCCATGAGCTTATCGGTGTTGCAGCGCCGGAGCCTGATCGCGAACCTGCGCACACTCGGCGTAAGCCGCGGGCAGGTCTTTCGCACGGTGCTCGGAGAGGCATTGGGCCTAAGTCTGGTCGCGGTGCTGCTGGGCTTGCCGTTGGGCCTGGCGCTGGGGCAAGGGCTGGTCGGTCTGGTTGCCCGCACGATCAACGACCTGTATTTCACAGTGACGGTGAATCAGCTGCTCGTCGATCCGATGACGCTTCTTAAGGGAGCGGCGCTGGGTATAAGTGCGAGCCTTGTGGCCGCGCTGGGACCGGCGCTGGAGGCCGCCGGCACAACGCCGCGAGAGGCGCAACTGCGCTCGCGGCTGGAAAGGCGCGTACAACGACTTGCGCCCCGGCTGGCGCTAGGTGGGCTCGGGCTGATGCTCTTTGGCATTCTGCTGCTGATTCCGGGGCGGTCGCTATGGCTCGGCTTCACGGCGCTGCTTTTTCTGGTCATGGGCTATGCGCTGACCACGCCCTGGGGTGCGCTGATTTTGACCAGGGCGGCCGCGCCGCCAGTGGCGTACGTGTTCGGAATCCAGGGCCGATTAGGCGTGCGCAGCCTGGAATCCGGCTTGAGCCGCACCGGCGTGGCGCTCGCGGCGCTGGTGGTGGCGGTGGCGGCCGCCGCGGGTGTCGCGATCATGATCGAAAGCTTTCGCGGTTCCGTTGCTTTATGGCTGGAGTCGGCTTTGCAGGCGGACGTCTATATCACGGCGCCGGGGCCCGAGGATAACAGCGCTGGTACAGTCCTCGCGTCCGACCTTGTGCAACGACTAGCGCGAGTGGAAGAGGTCCAGGCCATTGCGACCTCCTACTGGGTGACGGTTCAGGCGGGCACAGACAGCGCACGGCTGCGAGTGATCGAGCCGACGCCTCAAAGTCACCGTGGATTTTCGTTCAAGGCGGACGCGCCGGGGGTTGCCTGGGCGGCGTTCAACCGTAGCCAGGCGGTACTCGTGTCGGAACCTTATGCATACCGCCACCAGTTGCAGGTCGGCGATACGTTGCGACTGCGTACCGATCGGGGTGACTCGCGCTTTACTGTCGCCGGCATCTTCTATGACTACAGCTCGAGCCAGGGTGTGGTGGTGATGCGCCGCGAGTTGTACGACCGGTTCTGGAACGATCATGGCATCTCTTCGATTGGCGTGTATCTGCGGCCGCAGGCGCATTCTCAGCGTGTGCTTGAAAGGCTACGCGCGGCCTCGCGCGCCAAGCAGAATGTGCTTATCCGTTCGAATCGCGAGTTGCGCGAGCAGTCGCTCGCGATCTTCGACCGCGCTTTCGCCATCACGCAGGTTCTACGGTTGCTCGCGGTGGTGATTGCGGTGGTGGGAACTTTAAGCGCATTGATGGTGCTGCAACTGGAGCGAGCAAGGGAAGTCGCCATATGGCGCGCGATGGGTTTTACGCCGGGCCAGATGGGCATACTAGCGATTGGAGAGACTGCATTGCTCGGGCTGATCGCCGGCCTGCTCGCGATGCCGTTGGGAATTATCATGTCGCTGGTGTTGATCGAGGTCATCAATCGGCGCGCCTTCGGCTGGACCATGCAGATCACCATCGCGCCGGAGGCTCTACTGCAGCCGCTGGTGCTGGCCGTGGCCGCGGCCTCGCTCGCCGGTGTATATCCCGCCTGGAAGCAGACCCGCGCGCGACCGGCTGAGGCGCTACGGGCGGAGTAGGTAGCGCCAATTCGCTTGATCGTTGCGTTCGTCGCCGTCGTGGCCGGGGCGCGATTGCCGGTTCGCCATCCCACCGATTCTCGACAACCAGGAACTCGACGTCTCGGTGCCCTACTGGAAGGGCGCGGTTGATGTCACGGACGTCTGCGGCGGGAACGAAATCAACGGCTGATGTATGTGGAATTGAGTGACTATGCGGAGGTGCAGTGAGAGCGACAGAGAGAAGCGCGGTAGAGGCGATGGAGCGTAGTCGCGAGAAGTATCATAGAGCTTGCAGAAGATTCTCGGACTCCCATCCTCACGCTGTCATGCTTTCACGCGTTACGTGATAGAAGCGAAGATTTAAGAGCGCCGCCGCAACGGCGAGCCCAGCGATCAATCCCCACCACAGGCCGGCGGGCCTTTCCAGAACGACAAAGCCCAGATAGGTGCCCAGTGGCAGGCCGATGCACCAGTAGGCAAAGAAGGTGATCAACATCGCGACCCGCGTGTCTTTTAAGCCGCGCAGTGCGCCGGACGCCGTCACTTGCAGCCCATCCCAGAACTGGAACAGCGCCGCCAAACGCAGGAAGCCCTCCGCCAGCTGGGCCACCTCCGGCGCGTCGGTGTATAGAGCGACCACCCATTGCGGGCGTAAGCCCATGAGCAGGGCGGGAAACGTCATGACCATGAGCGCAATGCCGATGCCAGTGCGCCCGCTCGTGCGCACGCCTTGGCCATCGCCGCGTCCCACGGCTTGGCCGACCCTTATGGTCGTGGCGAGCGCAATGCCAACCGGGATCATGAAGGTCAAGGCAGTAAAATTGATAGCCACTTGATGCCCCGCTACCGCGGCGCCGCCGAAGTTCGCCATCAGCAAGCCGACAATGCCGAACAGGCTCGCCTCCATGAACACGCTGACGCCGATGGGCAGTCCCACCCGCAGCGTCTCCAGCCAAATGCGCGGGCGCGGCGGTTGCAAGCCTGCCACTAGATTCAAATCGCGGTAAGCCGAATTGCGCGCAACGAATAATGCCAGCCCCAGTGCCATGACCGACAGCGTGAGTGCGGTCGCCCAGCCGCAGCCTTCGGCGCCCAGCGCGGGCGCGCCAAATTTGCCGTACATGAGCACGTAATCTGCGGCTGCGTTTATCAGCAAACCCAAAAACGCAAAAATCATCACCGGGCGGGTGCGACTCAAACCCTCATTCATGAACCGCAGGACGAAAAACACGCAGGCTGCAGGCGTACCGCAGGCCATGGCGTACAAGTAGGCCAAGCCCAGCGTGCGGATATCGTCCGACACGTCGAGCCGAAATAGGATCAATCCCGAGCCGCGCAGCAACAGCCACCATGCGATGCTCAAGCCTAGGGCCAGGTACAATGCCTGCTGCAAATACGGGCCGACCGCCGTGCGTTTGCCGGCCCCGACCAGTTGCGCCACAAACGGCGAGATGGCCATGCACACGCCCAGAAAGAAGAGGTAGATCGGCGTCCACACCGCGGCGCCTAGCGCAACCGCGGCCAGATGAGCTGTGCCCAGGCGCCCAGCCATCAAGGTGTCGGTCACGATCATGCCGACGAAGGCGATCTGGGCGAGGATCAGGGGCCCGGCCAGTCGCAGGCAGGCGATGACTTCGTGGCGCAGCTGAAGCCACGCGGGCGAACCGAAGCGGCACGTCACGGGTTAAATGCAATCTCGGCAGGCGACGCGGGAGGATTTCCCACGGCGGGCGATGCTAAGATATCCTTCCTCTTGAATTCGATTGAATTTTACAGTCCATTGCCGGTCTAGAAACAACGTCTTGTAAGTGACCCTTGCAAGAAGCCCCTGTGACGATGGACACGCCGCCGATGAATCACTCCGCGTCTTGTCTTCTTCCTGGTGCCGAGCGAATCTTCGGGCGCCTTGGCCGCTGGGCATTGGCCGCAACGTTAGCCCTCTTTTCCGTGGCGGTCTCCGCGGAGGAATTGAAGCCGTTGCGCGTCGGTGTGCTTCAATTCGGCACCGTCTCCTGGGAGATCGACGTGGTCGAGTACCACGATCTCGCCGAGCGTGAAGGCATCGATCTAGAGGTCGTGCCGCTCAGTTCGACCAATGCCTTAAGCGTCGCGCTGCAGAGCGGCGATATCGACATGGTAGTCGGTGACTGGATCTGGGTGTCCCGCCAGCGCGCGGTGGGTCGGGAGTTCACTTCATTCCCGTACTCGCTGGCGGTGGGATCTTTGCTCGTGCGTCCGAAAGCGAATATTGGATCGCTAGAGGATCTTGCTGGCAAGCGGCTGGGCGTCGCCGGCGGGCCGGTCGACAAGAGCTGGCTGCTGGTGCGGGCCTACGGCCGTCAGGTGCTGGGCGAGGATCTGGCCGACCTCGTCGATCCCGCATTCGCCGCACCGCCGCTACTGAACGAGCTAGCTCTCAAGGGCGATCTGCCGGCGGTGATCAATTACTGGCACTACGCGGCGCGGCTGGAAGCTGCCGGCATGGAGCCCTTGATCGACGTAAGTCAAATATTGCCCAAACTGGGCATCGAAGAATCCGTGCCACTCCTGGTGTGGATCTTCGACGAGGAATGGGCAGAAGACAACCGCGAACTGGTCAACGGCTTCTTGCGCGCCACCTACGCCGCCAAGGAGATCCTGGCTAAATCTGAAGCCGAGTGGAAACGCCTGGAGCCGCTGATTCAGGCGGAGAACGAGGCCACCCTGCGGGCGCTGCGAGCGTCCTACCGGAAAGGCATTCCACATGAATTTGGCGAAGCCGAGATCAAGGCGGCTAAACAGGTGTTCGAGATCCTGGCCCGCGAGGGCGGGGCGGAACTGGTCGGGTCCGCCAAGACACTGAGCCCTGGCACTTTTTGGAGGGATTTCGATATCAGACTGTCGGCGCAGTGACCGCCGGTCACAGCGATACGTGGCTGCGCGCCCTGTCGTTGGTCGGGTTCCTGGTTATGGGAACTCATAGCGATGATCCTCGACGATCCGCTGATTCCCGGTCCGAACGTGGTGCTGCTGGCTTTGTGGGAGCACGCGACCGACGGCGAGCTGTTCTACCATCTGGGTGTTACGCTGCTGCGTGTGGCGGCAGCCTTTACCGTTGCCATGGTCGTCGGCACCGCGATCGGCGTCATTATGGACGCTATCCACAGCTGGACGCGGCCTTGGACGGGGTATTGGTGCTGAGGCTCAATATCCCCGCGCTGGTGACTATTATCCTGTGTTACATCTGGTGTGGCCTAACGGAGGTGGCCGCGATTGTCGCGGTGGCCGTGAACAAGATTCCCAACACGGTGGTGACGGTGCGCGAGGGCGCCCGCGCCGTGGATTGAAAATTGCTGCAGGTTGCCGATGCCTTCGACCTGCCGCCGGCGCTCAAGCTACGCAAGGTGTATATGCCTCAGTTATACCCCTACCTGATGGCTGCAGCACGTTCTGGCCTGGCCCTGATCTGGAAGATCGTATTGGTGGTCGAGCTACTGGGCGGCAGTAACGGCGTGGGCTTTCAATTGAGCACGTTCTTTCAGTTCTTTGATATCACCAGCATCCTCGCCTATACGTTGGCCTTTGCGACCGTGGTGCTATTGATAGAAACCGTGCTGATGCGGCCTCTTGATCAACGGTTAAGCCGGTGGCGCACGGCATGATTGAGCTTAAGGTACGTATCAAGCGCAAGGTCTATCCGGGCGCGCAGTCGGATGTGCTCGAGAGGCTGGAATTCGACGTGGGCGCGGGCGAATTCATCGCGTTCGTCGGCCCCTCGGGGGCCGGCAAGACCACCATCCTAAATCTGGGCGGCGGATTGGACCGCGATGTGGAAGGCGAGATCCTCATCAACAATAGGCCTCTGTCAGAGCAGACCCACCCCGTTCGTTACGGTTACATGTTCCAGGAGCCGCGCCTGATGCCATGGCTCACCGTGGAGGACAACGTGCGGCTGGTGCTGGACGGCGAGGTCGACGCTGCCGAACGCGCCCGCCAGCTTATCTGGGAAGTCGAGCTTGGCGGGTCCGAGCAGGCCTTCCCCAGCCAGCTATCGGGTGGCATGCAGCGGCGGGTAGCGCTGGCACGCGCGTTTGCTGTTCGCCCAAGCCTAATGCTGATGGACGAGCCATTCATTTCGCTAGACTTGCCCACCGCCACGCGGCTGCGCGAGCAGCTGATGGCGCTGTGGGCGGAGCTGCGCCCTACTGTGCTGTTCGTGACGCACGATCTACGCGAGGCGCTTTCGGTCGCGGATCGAGTGATATTCCTTTCGGGCAGCCCAGCGCGGGTCGTCAAGGAGCTGCGGGTCGAGCTGCCGCGGCCACGTGATCCATACGGCAAGGCAGTGACCGACATTCACGCACGCCTGCTTCAAGAACATCCCGACCTGCTATCCGGCCTCACCGATAACGGCCGCGGCAATGCAGCCAAACAAAGGAGGAGCGTGTGAACGATACGGGTGTGGCACAGGCCGCCAAAGTGCTCGATGTGGAGTCGGTGAGCAAATCCTATGGTCCACGCAAGGCCCTGGACAATGTGACCATGGAGGTGGGCACCGGCGAATTTGTCGCGCTACTAGGCCCTAACGGCGCGGGCAAGACGACCTTGTTCCAATTGCTGAGCGGCCTATTCGTGTCCGACAGCGGCGAGATTCTTATCCGCGGCCATGACATCCGCCGCGATCCCATCGCCGCCCTGGCCGGCATGGGCGTGGTGTTTCAGCAGCCCACATTGGATCTGGACCTGACGGTGCAGTCGAACCTGTTGTTCCATTGCCGGTTGCACGGCCTGAGGAGCAAACGCGCGCACGCGCGCATTGCGGAGGAATTGCAGCGTCTGGGACTTGAAGACCGCGCGCGCGAGCCCGTGCGAGCTTTGAGCGGTGGCAATCGCCGCAAGATCGAGCTGGCACGCGCGCTGTTGCATGATCCGCATGTATTGCTGATGGACGAGGCCACTGTTGGGCTCGACCCTGCCTCGCGGACCTCGTTGCTCCGGTACGTGCACGAGCTGTGCATCACGCGCGGAATGGGCGTGTTGTGGGCCACTCACCTGGTCGACGAGGCGGAGCAGGCGAGCCGGGTGCTGGTCTTGCACGAGGGGCGTTTACTGGCGTCCGGGCCCCCTGCCCACCTGGTCGGCGTCGCCGGCGCAGGTAGTCTGTCCGAGGCCTTCTTGAGCATGACGGGTGTGAATCCTGAGAAAACCGCGGAGTCGTGAACAATGCGTTCGAAAGGAACTTCGCTTGCGCGAATTCTGTTCGTAGTGCCCACGCTAGTCTGGCCGGCGTCGGGGGCGCTAGCTAAGGATACGGGCTATATCTTCGTCAGCAGCGAGGACGATGATGTCGTCACCGTACTGGAGGGCGGCACGCTGGAGAAGGTCAAGGACATCCCGACCGCCGAGCGCCCGCGCGGCCTGCATTTCAGCCCCGGCCACAGATTGCTGTACGTCGCTTGTGGTGACGGTGACTCCATCGATGTGATCGATGTCGGCAAGCTCGCGGTCGTCAACCAGCTGAATGTGGGCGATGACCCCGAAACCTTCGACTTAAGTCCGGATGGCGATGTGATGTACGTGTCGAATGAAGACGATGCCATGATGACCGCCTTCAACCTGGAAAACGAGCAGCCGATCGGTTCCGTTGCAGTGGGGCCGGAGCCTGAGGGCGTGCTGGCTACGCCGGATGGCAAGAGCGTTTACGTGGCATCCGAAGTCGCCAGCATGGTGCACGTGATCGACGCCAAGAACCTCTCCCTCAGGAACAACATCGTGGTCGCCGCACGGCCGCGCCGCTTTGCGCTGACGCCGGATGGCAAGGAATTGTGGGTTAGCAGTGAGATCGGCGGCCGTGTGTCCATCATCGATACCGCGACCGGCGAGGTGATCGACGAAATCCCGTTCGAGCCGGAAGGCTTCCGCGTCGAGGACATAACACCCGTCGGTATCACAACGACCAAAGACGGCGCTACCGCCTTCGTTGCACTGGGTGGGGCTAACCACGTCGCAGTGGTCGATGTTGAGGATCGAGAGGTATACGAATATATGCTCGTTGGCAAGCGGCCCTGGAATCTCGAGCTGACGACCGATGATCAGACACTGTATGTGGCAAACGGCCAGAGCGACGACCTATCGGTCATCGACGTCGCGGAACTCAAGGTCACGCGCTCGGTGCCTGTTGGACGAGTACCGTATGGCGTTGCGATAGACGATTGAGGCGCAGAGGATTAAACCCTCTCATGCAAGCAAAACCATTCGGATTATTGCTGTTAGCGCTCGCTCTGCTGCTGGGCACGGGGCTCGGCATAGCCGGTGGACAGAGTGCGGGCAAGCCACCGACATTGACCATCGGTTATCTGGAACTAGAGGATGACCCCCGCTACGATGAGGCGCATATGGACGCGATGTTTCCCGCGCAGCCATGGGGGCGCCCATACCCCGGCGCGGTGGTGGCGTTGGAGGAGTCGCGGTTTCATGCCATGGCGGCCGGGACCGAGTTCGAGTTACGGCGCGAGATTGTGGCCGAGCCCAGCGACCTGGTGCCGACCCTGCAAACGATGATCGAGGACGGCATGCGTTTCATCTTGCTGGACCTGCCGGCCGAGCACGTCGCAGCCTTGGCCAGGACCACACAGGATGAGGATATGATGCTGTTCAATGTGTCCGCCCTGGAGGACTCGTTGCGCCAGCAGCAGTGTCAGGCGCACCTTTTCCACGTCGCGCCCAGTCGTACGATGCTCACCGATGCGCTGGCGCAGTATCTGGTGTTCAAGAAGTGGCGAGACGTGCTGGTGCTAAAAGGACCCAAGCCCGCCGATGAGGATTACTACGAAGCCTTCGGGCGTTCGGCCAAGCGCTATGGCCTGAGCATCGAGGCCGTCAAGGACTTCGTACTAGGGGCGGATCCCCGCCAGCGCGGGCAAAACAATGTGGCACTGCTGACCGCCGCCTCCGATGCCGATGCGGTCGTGGTGATCGACAGCGACGGCGAATTTGCTCGGGCCGTGCCGTATCAGACTCAGCAACCGCAGTTGGTCGTCGGTAGTGCCGGCTTGGTGCCGGACTGGTGGCACTGGGCCTGGAGCCGCCATGGCGCGCCGCAGCTCAATGACCGCTTCATACGCGCGACCGGGCGCCTGATGACCGGTTACGACTGGTCGGCTTGGATGGCGGTGAAAGCGATCGCGGAGGCGGTCCTGCGCACCGAGAGCAGCGAGTTCGCGGCGCTGCAGGATTACCTTCGCAGCGACGAACTGATACTGGATGGCTTTAAGGGCTATCGGCTGGACTTTCGTCCCTGGAACAATCAACTGCGCCAGCCGATCTTTCTGACGACCGAGAATTGGGTGGTCGCGCGCGCGCCGCTTCCAGGATTCTTGCATCAGACCAACAATCTGGAGACGCTGGGGCTAGACGAGACGGAGAACCAATGTGAATTCTAGTGTAACTGGTTCGAGTATGGTCGCACGCCGCGAAAGGATCGTGACGCCCATGCACGCGCTGCAAGCGCTGCAGGCACTGGGCAGCCGCGAGGTCATCAAGTTCGTCCATCAGAAGGGGCGCTTGTTCTCGGCACTGGTACGCCCGGCGTTGTGGCTGATCGTTTTTGCGGCCGGATTTCAGAATGTGTTCGGGGTGGCGGTGATCCCGCCGTACGAGACGTATATCGAATATCAGGTATACATTGTACCCGGTTTGCTGGGCATGGTGCTGCTGTTCAATGGCATGCAGTCGTCGCTAGCTATGGTGTACGACCGCGAGATGGGGTTAATGCGGTTATTGCTGACGGCCCCACTACCGCGTTGGTATCTGCTGCTATGCAAGCTGCTCGCGGGCACGTTACTGTCGGTCTTGCAGGCGTATGCCTTTCTGCTGCTGTGTATTGTATTTCAGGTCGATGTCCCGCTGATCGGTTGGCTTTATGCCCTGCCGACCTTGATCCTGGGTGGCATGATGTTGGGGTCGTTGGGGCTTTTGCTTTCGGTGCACATCAAGCAATTGGAGAACTTCGCGGGGACGATGAATTTCGTGATCTTCCCCATGTTCTTCATCTCATCGGCGCTATATCCGCTGTGGAAACTGCAGGAATCGGGTGCCGAGATCGTTTACGCCCTGGCGCGGTTCAATCCCTTCACGCATGCGATCGAACTGATTCGCTTCGCCTTGTACGGCAAGTTTAATGGCGTGAGCCTGGCCGTCGTTATTGGCTGCACAGTGTTGTTCTTCGTGCTGGCGGTCTACGGCTACGATCCGCAGAAGGGCATGGTAGGGCGCGTTCAGAAGCCGGTTTAAACTTGGCGGTCGGCCGTTGATCACTGAGAAGAGCGGAAGTCCGTATGAAACTAGCTACCGCGGGCTTTCTGCTGATTATCTGTCTTATGGCGGCTTGCTCTGAAGATCGGCCCGGGAGGGCAGAGTGGCGTGATCACGGCGTTCGGGTCGTGCAGAGCAACGAGCTAGACATGAATACTCCTCAGACGTCGGGAATGGCCCGCGCCGCCGCCATTACCCAAGCGTTAGTCGGTGCCAATAAACTTTGGGCGGGTACCGTGACCATTAAGCACGACGTGGCGAGCGGTGCTCATCACCACGGAGAGCTGGAAAGCGTAATCTACGTTGTCAGTGGTCGGGCCCACATGCGTTTGGGGGGATCGACTTGAGTTTACCGCCGAAGCTGCCCCTGGTGATTTCATCTACGTTCCGCCGTTCGTCCCTCATCAGGAGATCAACCCAAGCGCAACCGAGCCCCTGTTCTGTGTGATCGTCCGCAGCGGGCAGGAGCCGATAGTGGTCAACTTTGATATTGAAGCCGCAGAAAACCCGCAAGAAGTACATTGGGCGGAACCTTTTCACCCTCAGTCGGAGCTATCCAGCAAGCAGTGACTTAGAGGTCCGCTCGGGCTTCAACGCCAGGACAGTCTGCGCATGCGGTGGCCGAACGTCAGCTGGTAGACGCAAGAACATAGCACGCACCACATCATGATCGACGAATCCCTTTATCCTGAGCTCGAGCCGTACGATTGCGGAATGTTGGAGGTCGAGACACCGCATCGA
>JAPSGG010000190.1 GCA_031177845.1 Chromatiales bacterium | reverse complement strand
GGGTCGGCGCGGACAGACAACGGCGGGTCGTCAGCAAAGTGCCCGCCCCATCGACGTCGATGCTGCCGCCTTCAAGCACCAGCGGAATCGATTCCAGCGCTGTGTCACCGAACACGCCTTGGCCGTGCAGCGCACGGGTGACGGCATCGTCCAGTGATGCAGGATATTTCCCGCCCCAGGCGTTGAAGCGAAAATCCAGCAGCTTGGGCCTATTGCCGCACCGAACAGTCAGCGGACCGTAGTCCCGTATCCAGGTATCGTTGAAGGCTGCGACGGCATAACGCGCATTCCCCCGATTGACGCCTTCAGCACGCAGCCGCTCGCGTATCCGCACAAGGTGATCAATATCGCGACAGACGATCAGTAGCCGCTCGCGGTGCGCGATCTCACGGGCGATGTTGGTGTAAGTGATTTCGACCGCCTCAAGCCGGTCGGCCCAGTCGGTCTGTTGATGCGGCCAAGCGAGCATGACGCCAGCCTGACACTCCCACTCGGCGGGGAGCTGTGGCGCGTCTGAGTTCACGCCGAATAGATTACACGATCATCGGCGTGGGGCCGACGGGTCTTAGGATGGCATGCTGCGAATCGGTACAGAGGTTGTTTGGACAAACATTTAAATTCCCCCACTCCCCCGAGTCAAGCTCGGGGTCGCCGTGCCCTTTGATCAAGGGGGCCGACTACGTGCAACTTGATCTACAGATGACCGCCTCCCTTGCAAAGGAGTCGTCGTCCGCTCGCGGCCGGCAGCGGGGGATTTTACGTCCCGGAGAGCAATTTCGAAGCGCGAATTACCTCGCTTGCTGCGCCACGGCATGCAGCACTCGATCGTGCTCGAAGTACACGGAAAAGCTCTGATAGTCCCAGCGCGAGATGGGCGGTTCGCCCACAGCGGGGACGCGAGTGTGCGGCTCGCCAAAGTGTTGTTCGACCTGGGGCATGCTCATGCCGCGAGTCGGTCCATCGTCCAGCACGACGACTTCGGGATCGCCGCCCGGCACCCTCAGTATATCGGCCATGCTGCCGGCCGGCAGTGTAATGCCCACGATCAGGGCGGCGGTCATTGAACGATTGATTGACATGGTTTGCTCCGCCTTGCTGTGCGCAACTATAGCTTGCTACGCGTCGTGCATGAACGCCGCATGGCCTAATACTCTCACTCGCTCATCGGATATATGGGCCACCCCCCGCTTTTATGTTCTAATGCCCGGCCATGTTTCGCCCGCTAGAACTGTATATCGGCCTGCGCTATACGCGGGCGAAACGCCGCAATCACTTCATCTCCTTCATCTCGCTGGTATCCATGCTCGGCGTGGCGCTCGGCATTGCCGTGATGATCACCGTGCTGTCGGTCATGAATGGTTTTCAGACCGAGGTGCGCGATCGTATCTTAGGCATGGCCTCGCACGCGACGATCAGCGGCTTCGATGGAATCCTGCGCCACTGGCGCCGGCTTGCCGAACGCGTTGCTTTAGAAGCCGAGGTGGTGGGCGATGCGCCCTACATCGAAGGTCAGGCGATGCTAGTGAACGGTCAACAGGTGAGCGGCGCACTGCTGCGCGGCGTGCTACCGAGCGAGGAGCCCGAGGTGTCGGACATTGGAGTGCATATGACCGCAGGCAAGCTAACTGCCCTCGAAGCCGGCCGCTATGGTATCGTGCTGGGCGCTGAACTGGCCGCGGCGCTGGCGGCTCATCCGGGCGACAAGATCACGGTGATCACGCCCGAGGCCACGGTCACCCCGGCAGGAATCCTGCCTCGGCTGCGACGCTTCACGGTCATCGGCATCTTTGAGGTCGGCATGCAGGAGTACGACCGCACCAACGCCTTCATCCATATTGAGGATGCCCGCCGCTTATTCGAGCTCCCGGAGGGGACAGTCAGCGGGCTGCGGCTGAAGCTCGAAGACCTGTTTCGCGCGCCGACGGTGAGCCGTAACCTGATGCAAAGCCTCGGCGGCGAGTACTGGGTGTCGGACTGGACCCGCCAGCACGTTAACTTCTTCCGCGCGGTTCGGATGGAAAAGACCATCATGTTCATCATCATGCTGCTGATCGTGGCGGTGGCGGCGTTCAATATTGTCTCCACCTTGGTCATGCTGGTGACGGACAAGCAAGCGGATATCGCGATCCTCAGGACGCTCGGTATCACCCCCCGCCAAGTGATGGCGATCTTCATTATTCAGGGCACCATCATCGGGCTGTGCGGAGTGTTGCTGGGCGTGCTGGGCGGCACCAGTCTCGCACTGAACCTGGAGCCATTGGTGGCTTGGCTGGAGGAGCTGCTTGGCACCCAGTTCTTGCCGCCAGACGTGTATTACATCAGTGAGCTGCCTTCGGACGTGCAGCTCACCGACGTGCTGCGCATCTCGATCGCCGCGTTCTTGTTGTCGGTGGTTGCCACCCTCTATCCCGCCTGGCGCGCCGCGCGCACGCAACCCGCCGCAGCACTACATTACGAATGACCTGTCCACAAGCCACCAATACTGGACAGCCGGTCATTGAATGCCGGCGCCTTGCCAAGACCTACAGGGATACGGCGACCCAGGTCGAGGTTTTGAAGGGCGTCGACTTGCAAGTGTGGCGTGCGCAAAGGATCGCCGTCGTGGGCGCCTCCGGCAGCGGCAAGAGCACGCTGCTGCACTTGCTGGGCGGGCTCGATACCCCTACCGGTGGTGAGGTGCTGGTGGCTGGCCAGAACATGGGCAGGCTGTCGGATGCCGATCGCGGGCGGTTGCGGAATCGTGCGCTTGGATTCATCTATCAGTTCCACCATCTGCTGCCGGAATTCAGCGCACTGGAAAACGTGGCCATGCCGCTGGTGATCCGCGGCATCGATCCGCCCGACGCAATGGATCTTGCGGCGAAGTTGCTGGACCGTGTGGGGCTGAGTGGACGTCTGCACCACAAACCGGGGGAACTCTCGGGCGGCGAACGCCAGCGCGTGGCGATCGGCCGGGCTCTGATCACCGAGCCGCAGGCGGTGCTGGCGGATGAGCCCACCGGCAATCTTGACCGCAAGACTGCCGACCAGGTCCATCAGCTCATGCTGCAGCTCAACGAAGAGTTACACACCAGCTTTGTGGTCGTCACTCATGATCCTTCGCTCGCCGAGCGCATGGAGACGGTTTACACGCTGCAGGATGGTGCGCTGATCAGACCATAAGCCTCTCGCAAAAACTCTAAGCGTAGCATGAACCAGAGCTCATCCAACCGACACGTTACAACGAGTCGCTAGCATGGTGGTTGGCAGGTTTGGCACGGACGTGGATGTCTCACGTAAGATAGGAGTGGCGACGCAAAGGACGAGGGACGGGCTCCGACATGAAAGTCATCGCGCTGGGCCTTCTGGTAGGGGTATCATGGCTGCAACAGCTCGCGGTGCTGCCGCCCAGCCACTTCGCATGGCTGCTGTTGGCCTGCGCTCCGCTGATCATCTGGTGCAGGTGGCTTCGTTTTCCGCTCGCGGTCGCCTGTGGTTTCCTGTGGGCCCTTTACCAGGCTCATGCGGCCTTGTATCCGCCGCTGGACCCCTTACTGGAAGGTCAAGACCTTGCTGTTACTGGCGTCATTGCGTCCATTCCAGAACGAGGTCAACCTCTCACGCGCTTTCTGTTCGATATCGAAGCCGTCCATAGCATCGATGCGGCCGACCTCTCCGTTCCTGAGCGCGTACGCTTAAGCTGGTACGACCAGACACCTGATCTGCGCCTCGGCCAGCGCTGGCGGCTGACCGTGCGCCTGAATAGACCTAGGGGCTTTATGATCCCATGTAGCGCCCCACCTACCGGCTTTACCCATTCTTAATTTTCTTAAATACACCTTTACCAATCAGCGCCTTAGGTCTATGATGACCTTAACGGCGCTTACTCCAAATCGCCGACTCTTAATGGTCGGTGTAGACCAGGCGTAGACCTGTGACGAACGGTCGTATGTAGACCCGGGCAAGAGGGGGCCTTATGGCGGCAATCGAGCTGAATTTCACCAAGGCGGCGATCAATGCGCTGGCGATACCTCCGCCTGGCAAGCGCCTGGAGGCCTACGACACAAACATCCGTGGATTGGTGATTCGGATTACCAGCAATGGCACCCGAACGTTCACGGTCTATCGTCGCGTCAAAGGCAAGCCGCAGCGGGTGAAGCTTGGCCGCTATCCCGATATGACCATCGAGCAGGCGCGCAAGAGGGCGCAGAAGACCTTAAGCAAGATGGCCGATGGGATTGATCCCGTGGCGGAGAAAAGGGCCGATCGCGTCAAATCGGTCACCCTTGGCGAGGTGTTCAAGGCGTACCTGGAGACGCACGATCTCAAGCCCGGCACGGTGAAGGACTATCGACGGGCCATGAGTGAAGGGTTTGCCGACTGGCAGGACAAGCCGATCCTGTCCATCACTAAAGACATGGTCGAGCGGCGGCATCAAGCGCGCGGCAAACGGAGTAAGGCACGTGCCAACAACGAAACGCGCTTGCTGCGGGCCCTGTTCTACTTCGCGGCGGCCAAGTACGAGGACGCCGATGGCAAACCACTGATCAAGGAAAACCCGGTCAAGCGCATCTCCAATATCCGGGCGTGGTATCGGGTCGATCGGCGCCAGACGGTGATCAAGCCCCATCAGCTGCCGGCTTGGTTC
>JAPSGG010000400.1 GCA_031177845.1 Chromatiales bacterium | reverse complement strand
GTAAAAGACCGTCGAGCTCACCGTCGCAATCCGTAATCTCGTCGACCGCAGCATCCAGCTGCTGCATGATCTCGCGCGCCCGTTTATGAAATGCGAGCCCTTTGTCGGTAGGAACGACCCCGCGCGTCGAACGGTGCAGAAGCTCGGCGCCAAGCTCCGTCTCCAGATCGGCAACACGCTTGCTGACGACCGATTTTGCGAGATTTAGGCGCAACGCCGCGGCGCTGATGCTCCCGCTCTCCACCACGTGGATGAAGGCTGCGATATTGTCGAAGCTGTAGCGCATGTTCGTTTACATCGAACGCGAGGTTCCGTGGATGACGGGTTCTAAGTTGGTCGATCGGGCATATCTTAACGGAGTGTTCCGTAAAAGCAGACGATGCCGAGAACGGTCGTTCCGGCGAAAGCCGATTCCCAGTCAATCAAACATCCGTGTCGCTGGGTTCCGGCCACTCCCGAGCCGGAATGACGAGGTATGTGCTGTTAAGATAGCGAGGAGAGGAAATGCTTATGACCACCAAACGCAAGATCGCCGGTATCTTTCGTGGCGCGCCCATCCACTGGGTAGGGGATGGCTTCCGCGTTAGCAACTATTTTCCATCGGGCAATGACTTGGGCCAGCGGGTAAGCCCGTTTATCCTCATGGACTACGCCCCGCCCCATCGATTTCCGCCGACTGAGAGCCACCAGCGTGGCGTGGGCCCGCACCCGCATCGCGGCTTCGAGACCGTGACCTTGGCGTTCGAGGGCTCGGTCGCGCATCACGATAGCGCGGGCAATGCGGGCGTCATCGGCCCCGGCGACGTGCAGTGGATGACAGCCGCTTCCGGCGTATTACACAAGGAGTATCACGAGCGCGAGTTTGCCCGCACCGGTGGCAACTTTCACATGATGCAGCTATGGGTCAATCTGCCGAAGATCCATAAAATGGATGAACCTCGCTATCAGGCGCTGACCGCGCAGCAGATGGGCCACGTCGAACTGCCGGACAACAGCGGCCACGTGCGCGTCATCGCCGGCGAGTATGACGGCGCAAAAGGTCCCGCGAAGACCTTTACACCGATCAGCATGCTCGACATCCGCCTGAATGCTGGAGGCGAGATCCCCCTTGCCTTCCCCCCACATGAGAACACGATGCTGCTTGTCATGCAGGGTGAAGTGGAGGTTAACGGCCAGAAGGCAAAGGTCCTCGACCTGGTGCTGTTCGAGAACCAGGGCGAGGAGATCAGGGTGCGGGCAAGGCAGGAAGCGCACTTGCTGTTGCTGAGCGGCGAGCCCATCCACGAGCCGGTGGTGCAGTATGGCCCCTTCGTCATGAATTCCGAGCAGGAGATCCGCCAGGCGATGTACGATTTCAACGCCGGAAAGTTTGGTCATCTGGCCGATTAGGAAACGTCGGCAAAGGATTGCCGACCTACTCGCCTTAGAATAGGCGCCATTTCAGAAGAAGCGCCATCGATGAGATCTGCCCCGACCAGACTGCAACCGCCCGTCGATCCCGACCGAGATCGGATTTCCGGTCCGGTCCACGCGCCGGTCACGCTCGTCGAATACGGCGACTATCAGTGCAGGTATTGCCGCCGCGCGCATGCCGGCATCATACGGCTGCGCGATGAGCGCCTGCCAGGGCAACTGCGCTACGTGTTCCGGCATTTGCCCAACACCCGCTTGCACCCGCAGGCCGAACTTGCCGCTGAAGCGGCCGAGGCCGCCGCCGCGCAGGGTAAGTTCTGGGAGATGCATCAATATCTGCTGACGCACCAGGACGCCCTCGATCGAGAAGGCCTAATACGCGCCGCCACCGCATTGGATCTGGATGTCGAACGCTTTACCTCCGAGCTCGACAACC
>JAPSGG010000189.1 GCA_031177845.1 Chromatiales bacterium | reverse complement strand
TCGCGCCATTTTGGGCTCGCTAGAGCGCTTCCAAATCCTGCGGCGTAAACGGGCGCTCGAAGGCGAAGTCATAGTAGAACCCGTTTTCGACCACGGGACCAATGGTCACCTGCGCGGTGGGAAACAGGCTCTTCACAGCCTGTGCCATCAGATGCGCGGTCGAGTGGCGAATCACCTCAAGACCCTCCGGGTCGCGGCCGGTCACGATGCTCAGGTCAGCATCATCTTCGATGACATAGGAGGTATCCCGAAGCTGCCCGTTGACCTTACCAGCCAATGCGGCCTTGGCGAGGCCGTCGCCGATATCGGCGGCAACTGCCTGGATCGAAACGGGGCGATCATAGTGCCGCTGACTGCCATCAGGGAGAGTAATGGTGGGCATGAGCGTTTTCTCCAGTGGTGGCCTATACGAGGGGCCACATGTCGCTTGAATAAACAAAAAGCATCGCTTAGGCGATGCTTCCAAGATTGGTAGGCGCGATTGGACTCGAACCAACGACCCCCACCATGTCAAGGTGGTGCTCTAACCAGCTGAGCTACGCGCCTAGAGTTACAACTTAGTAGCCATCCCTGGCGCAGCATAGGTGCCCCTATCATACGCCAGCCCATACATCCCTGTCTGCGCGCTTGGTCGAGATGAATGGTCACCGGATATTCAGCTTGATCCGACCTCGCCCAGCTGAGCCACGCGCCTGTAGCCGCGTAAACTACCAGCATCAGCGCTGCACGGCAACCATCCGGCGACAGCTCGTCGCAGTCGCGGGTTACACGGCGTGCTATCGCGCCGTTTCTAATATCCCGCCCTTGAGCTGAATGATCTCGTCTCGCAATCTCGCGGCCTGTTCGAATTCCAGGTTTCTAGCGTGCTCGTACATGCGCTGTTCGAGCTGCTTGATCCGCTTGGCGGTGTGCTCGGGCGAGCGCCTGGCGTATTCGACAACGCTCTCTGCCACTTTCGCATAACGCTTGGGCGATGCGGCCTGGCTACCCGCATATGCGCCCTCCATGATGTCAGCGACCCTCTTCTGTATGCCTTTGGGCGTGATCCCGTGTCTTTCATTGAACGCGATCTGTTTGGCCCGACGGCGCTCAGTCTCATCAATCGCGCGCTGCATGGAACCGGTGATCACATCGGCATACATGATGACCTTGCCGTTTAGGTTACGCGCGGCCCGTCCAATGGTTTGGATCAATGAGCGGTCCGAGCGCAGAAAGCCCTCCTTATCAGCATCCAAAATGGCGACCAAGGAAACCTCGGGGATGTCGAGACCCTCACGCAGAAGGTTAATTCCAACTAACACATCAAATCGGCCTAACCGCAGGTCGCGGATGATCTCCACCCGCTCCACGGTGTCGATGTCGGAATGCAGATAACGCACGCGCACCCCATGTTCGTACAGGTACTCGGTGAGATCTTCGGCCATGCGCTTGGTCAGCGTAGTAATCAACACCCGCTCGCCAATCGCCGCGCGCTGGTTGATCTCGGATAGCGCGTCATCGACCTGGCTCGCAACCGGGCGCACCTCCACCTGGGGGTCCACGAGTCCAGTAGGCCGCACGACTTGCTCCACGACCGCATCAGAATGCGCAAGCTCGTAAAGTCCGGGCGTTGCGGAGACGAATATCGTCTGTGGCATCAGCGCCTCGAACTCCTCGAATTTGAGCGGGCGGTTATCTAAAGCCGAAGGTAAGCGAAAACCGTATTCCACCAGCGTTTCCTTGCGCGAGCGATCGCCTCGGTACATACCACCGAACTGTGGGATAGAGACGTGACTCTCGTCGACGACCAAGAGCGATCTCCCTGGCAGATAATCGAGGAAGCACGGCGGCGGCTGACCAGGTTCTCGTCCCGAGAGGTACCGCGAGTAGTTTTCGATGCCGGGGCAGTACCCGAGCTCCCTGATCATCTCTAAATCGAACATAGTGCGTTGTTCGAGCCGCTGTGCCTCGACTAGCCGGTTTGCCTTGTACAGCACCCGCAGGCGTTCACGCAATTCGAGCTCGATATTTTCCACGGCTTTTAGGAGGGTCTCGCGTGGCGTGACGTAGTGCGTCTTCGGAAACACGGTCAGGCGCGGCACCGAACGCAGCACCTCGCCCGTCAGCGGGTCGAAGTAGCTTAGGCCTTCGATCTCGTCATCGAATAATTCGATCCGCACGGCTTCGCGCTCCGATTCGGCCGGGTGCACGTCAATGACCTCGCCCCGCACTCGGAAAGTACCTCGGCGCAGCTCGATATCATTGCGCGTGTATTGCAGTTCGGCCAGGCGGCGCAGAATCGCGCGCTGATCGATTCGATCGCCTCGATCCAGGTGCAACACCATCTGCAAGTAGGTGCGCGGATCGCCCAGCCCATAGATGGCGGAGACCGTCGCGACGATGATCGAATCGGGGCGCGAGAGCAGCGCCTTGGTCGCCGACAGGCGCATCTGCTCGATGTGCTCATTGATGGAGGCATCTTTCTCGATGAACGTATCACTCGCCGGCACGTACGCCTCGGGCTGATAGTAGTCGTAATACGAAACGAAATACTCCACCGCGTTGCGCGGGAAGTACTCCTTCATCTCGCCATAAAGCTGCGCCGCCAGCGTTTTGTTGGGCGCCATGATGATGGTCGGACGCTGGACGCGCTCGATGACGTTTGCGATGGTGAAGGTCTTGCCGGATCCGGTGACGCCCAGCAGTGTCTGGCGCGCGAGCCCGGCCTCAAGGCCCTCGAACAATTGCTCGATCGCTGCCGGTTGATCACCCGCGGGTTCGTAATCTTTCGCAATTTGGAAGCCAGCGGTCATGGTCTTATCTCAGGTAACCGATTCGAGTATCATGGCGCCCATTTGTTTCCAAGCATTACCTATCTCGCGGGAATATCTGATTGGACATCAAACTATCCAGCCGCGTGCAGCGGATCAAGCCCTCTGCCACGCTGGCGGTCACCGCATTGGCCAACCACCTCAAGGCGCAGGGGCGCGACGTCCTCGGCCTTGGCGCCGGCGAGCCTGATTTCGACACGCCCGAGCATATCAAGCAGGCGGCCATCGACGCGATGCAAGCCGGCGAGACCAAATACACGCCGGTGGACGGCACCGTCGCACTGAAGCGGGCTATCATCGAGAAATTTCACAAGGACAACGACCTGGATTACACGCTGGATCAGATCCTGGTGTCCTGCGGCGGTAAGCAAAGCTTTTACAACTTGTGTCAGGCGCTGCTTAGTGCAGGTGACGAGGTCATTATTCCGGCGCCTTATTGGGTCTCCTATCCGGACATGGTACTGCTAGCGGATGCCAGGCCAGTGACTATCTCGACCACTCAGGAGCAGGGCTTCAAGATACTGCCGGAACAACTTGAGGCTGCGCTGACACCGCGCACGCGCCTAGTCGTGCTAAATAGCCCCTCCAATCCGACCGGTGCGGCCTACGCGCGGCACGAGCTTAAGGCGCTTGGCGACGTATTGACATCGCACCCGGATGTACTAGTCGCCTCCGACGACATGTACGAGCGGATCATGTTCGAGGGCCATGTGTTTACCAACATCCTCAACGCTTGCCCAGAGTTATACGATAGGACGATCGTGCTGAATGGCGTATCCAAAGCCTATTCCATGACCGGCTGGCGGATCGGCTACGCGGCGGGGCCGCAACGATTGATAAAGGCGATGACCAATATACAGTCGCAGAGCACTTCTAATCCTTCTTCCATCTCTCAGGCGGCCGCAGCAGCGGCGCTCACTGGCGATCAGGCCTGTGTGCAAGCCATGCGTAGGGCATTCGAGGAACGCCATGATTACGTGGTCGCAGCGCTCAACCAGGTAGACGGTGTATCTTGTCTTGCATCCGCGGGAACATTCTTTTGTTTCCCTAATGTAGAGGGTGTGATCGACAAGCTGCCCGGCATCGACAGCGATCTCGCACTGGCGAAATATCTGCTCGATAAGTCGGGTGTGGCGCTGGTGCCGGGTTCAGCCTTCGGTGGCAAAGGCCATGTACGGATATCATTTGCCACCGATATGGACACTCTGCGGGAGGCAGTACGGCGAATTGCGGCGGCCACAGTCGGGTGAATCGGGTTGACCGGTCAAGCATCGGCCGGTAGTATTTCCACCCTTGTTCCCCGGTAGCTCAGTCGGTAGAGCGGGTGACTGTTAATCACTAGGTCGGCGGTTCGAGCCCGTCCCGGGGAGCCAATAAAAACAAGGACTTGGCGCAGGACCAACCTCTTCCATTCTCCGTAGAGTCGCCACTAAATCACCAGTCGGATTGATTCCGAGCCTCTGAGGCTTAAAAAAACAGCGCTTACGGGTACAGGGTAGAGTACCCTGGGATGATGCCTGTAGCCATCTTCTTGCTTCTCCTTACGGCATGGCCCACCTTAGCTGTCGCCGATACGCTCACCGGCCGCGTCGTCAGTATCGCCGACGGCGACACACTGACTGTCCTCCATGCTCGTAATGAGCAGTCTAATATCCGGTTATCCGGCCTTGATGCGCTCGAGCGCGGGCAGCCGTTCGGAACCGTCTCGGACGACCATCTCGGCGAGCGGGTGTTCGGCAAGCCATCACCGTCGGATACGACCAGCGCGACCGCTACGGCCGGATTGTCGGTAAGGTGCTAGTTTCTGGGCACGACGTGAAGCTTGACAGATCGAAGCGGGACTCGCCTG
>JAPSGG010000188.1 GCA_031177845.1 Chromatiales bacterium | reverse complement strand
CATGCCGCCGGCGCGAAACGCTCGCTGAGATAGGCGTAGACCGCACGCAGTCCCATGGCCTCACCGCCCTTGGGTCGGCCTGGGCGGGCGCGGTTATTCCAGGCCATGATGTCGAAATGGACCCACTCGCAGGAGTCCGGCACGAATGCTTGTAAGAAAAGCGCGGCCGTGATCGCGCCCGCATATGGCTCGGACGAGGAATTCACCATATCGGCGATGTCGCTGTCGAGGAGCGCCCGGTAAGGGGCAAACAGCGGCAGCCGCCAGATTGGATCGCGCACGCGCGCGGCCGCTTTCGCCAGCGCCGCGGCGAGGTTCTCCGAGGCAGTGAAAAAGCCTGGCAGTTCAGTGCCGAGTGCGATCCTAGCAGCGCCGGTCAGCGTTGCGAAGTCGACGATAAGTGCGGAATTTTCGCTTGCGGCTTCCGCCAGCGCGTCGCATAAAATCAGTCGCCCCTCAGCGTCCGTATTGTCGATTTCGACGGTCAAGCCCTTGCGCGAGGTGAGCACGTCGCCGGGGCGAAACGCGTTACCGGCTACCGCGTTTTCCACCGCCGGAATCAGCACCCGCAGGCGTACCGGCAGCTTCGAGGCCATAATCAGCCGAGCCAGGCCCAGCACATGTGCGGCGCCGCCCATGTCCTTTTTCATCAGCCGCATCCCGCTGGCCGATTTGATATCCAGTCCCCCGCTGTCGAAGCACACGCCCTTGCCCACCAGCGTTAGCTTAGGATCTCCGGGCCTGCCCCAGTTTAAATCGATCAGGCGCGGCGCGTGTGTGCTGGCGCGCCCGACCGCGTGAATGGCACGATAGCCTTCGTTCAGCAATTCATCGCCCACGATCTGGTGTAGCTGCGCCCCGAACGATCCCGCCAAGTTAGCGGCAGATTCCGCCAGGTGCTCGGGCATCATGTCGGCGGCCGGCGTATTGATGAGATCACGCACCAGATAAACCGCCCCAATTTGGTTCTGTACCGATGTCGAATCGATGTCGTTGCCGAGCACCAGCTTTGGGAGTTCCTCATCCAGTTTCTTATAGCGCCGGAAGCGGTAGCTTCCCAAACCCCAGCCGAGTGCGGCGTTGGTCAGGTGTTCAGCTGATCCGGCAGCCTGCACGCGGTAGACGCCCGGCGGTAGGCTTACCGGAAGTGCACCGAGAGCCCATGGATCTCTTTCGCAATCCACACCCAGCACAACGGCGTCCAACTCACCGTCGGGCCTTGGCAGCAGGCATGGCGCTTCGCCGGTGATCTTGAAGCCGCTGCTCGATAGCCACTGGCGGCGCGCGGCCGGTTGACTGGCCAGCCACGTGTCGAAGGCATCTCTCAACACGGGAATAATAGGGACGGTCCGTTGGCCGGACTCGACCGCGAAGCATTCGAGCATGATGTCTTCCTAAGTTCTCGCGATGACGCGCTTCTGGTATGAGGCGCTATGGTAAACTACCGCGCTTCGTAAGTCGCAGTCATCCCCCCTATGCCTACTGCCCTTTCCATACGGAATCTGACTAAGACCTACAAGAACGGGCTAACCGCGCTCAAAGGGATTAGCCTGGACGTGCGTGAGGGTGATTTTTTCGCGCTGCTGGGACCCAATGGCGCCGGTAAATCAACCACGATCGGCATCGCCAGCTCACTGATCAACAAATCAGGCGGCAAGGTGTTCATCTTCGGCAAGGATATCGATGTCGAGTTCGCCGAGGCGCGCTCTTATTTGGGTCTGGTGCCGCAGGAGTTCAACTTCAATGTATTCGAGCCCGTCGTCGAGATCGTGGTCAATCAGGCCGGCTACTACGGCATCGACCGAAAGCGGGCCTTTGCTGCGGCCGAGGACTGCCTCAGGCGTTTGGGTCTGTGGGAGAAACGCCATAGCGCCGCGCGGGAACTCTCCGGCGGGATGAAACGGCGGCTCATGATCGCGCGCGCCCTGGTGCACGGCCCCAAGTTGTTAATCCTGGACGAGCCCACCGCGGGCGTGGATATCGAGACTCGACGCGCGATGTGGGATTTCCTAAGAAAAATCAATGCCGAGGGCACCACAATTATCCTGACCACGCATTATCTCGAAGAAGCGGAGAGCCTGTGCCGTAGTATCGCCATTATCGATCGTGGGGTGCTCATCGAGAACACCAGCATGCGCCGCCTGCTGGATACGCTTCATCTGGAAACCTTCGTGCTTTACCTAAAAGATCCGATTCGTTTCCTTCCGGAACTGCCCGAGCACGACATTCAGCAGGTCGATGATGCGACCCTCGAGGTGTCGATCTCCAAAGAGAAAAGCCTCAACAAGGTGTTTACGGACCTGTCCTGCCACGGCATCGAGGTCCTGAGCATGAAGAACAAGGCCAATCGGCTGGAGGAGCTTTTTGTCCGCCTCGTCAACGAGAAGGCGGCACCAGCGTCGCCGGCGCGCGCATCGATCGCATGAACCTGCAGCAGAAGTACGTTGCGTTCAAGACCATCCTGATCAAGGAGTGGCTGCGCTTCATGCGCATCTGGATACAGACCGTGCTGCCGCCAGCGATCACCATGGTGCTGTATTTCATCATCTTCGGAAATCTGATCGGCTCACAGATCGGCGGCATCAAGGGGTTTACCTACATCGAGTACATCATCCCCGGCCTTATCATGCTGGGAATCATCGCCAACTCCTATGCGAACGTGGTTTCCTCTTTTTTCGGTGCCAAATTTCAGCGCCACATTGAGGAGATGCTGGTCTCGCCAACCCCCAATTACGTGATCCTGCTTGGGTTCATCGCGGGCGGGGTGGTGCGCGGTCTGACAGTGGGTGTGGTGATCTTTCTGGTCTCGCTCTTTTTCACTCACCTGCAGATCCACAGCCTGTTTGTCACCGTGAGCGTAGTCCTTCTCACCTCGGTGTTGTTCTCACTGGGCGGCTTTATTAATGGCGTATTCGCGAAGAGCTTCGACGATATCTCCATCGTCCCCACCTTCGTGCTCACGCCGCTGACTTACCTCGGCGGGATCTTCTACTCCATCGACATGCTCTCGCCGTTCTGGCAAAAGGTATCGTTGATCAATCCGATCCTCTACATGATTAATGCATTCCGGTTCGGTATCTTGGGCATCTCCGATATCAGTCTGCTCGCGTCGTTTGCAATCATTATCGCCTTCATTGCCGGGCTATTTATCGTAGGCCTCTATTTGCTCGATAAGGGCGTCGGTATCAGAACTTGACTGCGCGCCCATGGCCCCTAATAGGGCTCCACAGAGTGCCCAAGGCCGTCAACGCTCCTCGGTCACCTTGCTGCGCTCATCCGGTGACCCAGCCCGCAGCTGGTAGCGTGGGTTCAGCGTAACGAGTCCGTCAGCGCATGCTTGGCAAGCGGTACAACAGAGGTGCGCTCCGGCACGGGACGCAAGCGGGTCTGGCCGGCATCGAAGCCCGTGGTCGCTTCGATCATGAATTCGAATTGCTAGTGAGCGAATGAGGTGATGTCGCCGTTCATCAGCACGCAGGCCCGGATGCGCTGGGAATTCACATAACAACATAGGCGAAAACGCCGTGCTCGGTTACGCAGCCACGCGCCGGTCATCGCGATATATGTGCGCTTGATCGGCAAGCGCTTGCAATCACCGAACATGCACGCCGTAATCGCGGCTGCGGATACCATTCGTCGGCCGCCACGGACGGTTTAGGAAGGGGCACCATGAAGATCGCGCGGGCATGGCGTCCCCAAGGGGATTCGAACCCCTGTTGCCGCCGTGAAAGGGCGGTGTCCTGGGCCTCTAGACGATGGGGACTTATTGGGCCAATGCGGGGCGGATTCAGGTGAGCGCCATAGCGGGGGTGGTGTACGAGGCGTTCTGTCAAAGAAGTGGTCGGATCGCGGTTCCCGCCCAAACCCGGCGGCACTCTACGCTACGGCATGTGGGCTGTCAACCTGAGTGGGGCCGCCGCACCTGAGGCCTACGCCGGATCTTTAGCCAGCGCGGATGGCGAACCTGGCGACGCACCGTTATACTTGGCACGAGTCATGCCCCACGCCGCAAGATAGCGACGATGCCCTGTGCTATATGTGGAACTCTGGTGCGGTGTGTACACACGAATGTTCCGCATGTTCCTTATGAACAGATACGGGCGACGGCGAGGGGAGATTCGCAGGCAACCTGGTGGACAGGGCCTCGGCTTTGCGGTGGCGCATGGAACACCGCAGCAGGGTCTTGGTGTACTCGGAAGAAATCCCCCGCCCGCCGCTTTGCATCGGTCGGCCCCCTTTAGGGGCAGCGAGGCTGCGTAGCATGCAGCCGAGCGGAGGATTTTAAGTCGGCCTCGGCTGATACAGAGGGAACTCCCCGCCTTATAGGTTGTAGGCGGTTCAGTTAGAGCCCCGTGATCGCGGTGTCGAAGCCGGGTTGGTAACCGACAAGATGATTGCTGTTGCACAAGGCGCCAAGCGCGGATCGTGGTTGGCGGCCGCATTGCCGAGATTGGTGGCCGCGGCCCTCACCGTGCTCGTCGCCTATAGCCTCGCCGGTCTCACATGGGAGATCTTCATACCCGCGCCAAGGGCGCAGACCGAGCTTGCGGCCCCGCCGCCGCGGCCGGTTGACGCGCCCGAACAAGCGCCGAATTACGCTTGGCAGATTGCAAACCTGCACCTGTTTGGGCAGGCGCGGGAGCAGCCGCCGGCGCAAGTG
>JAPSGG010000187.1 GCA_031177845.1 Chromatiales bacterium | reverse complement strand
AGCGGGGCCGAGCAACCGTTAGCATCTCGGTGTCCGGCCTGTGGCGGCGGGGCGTTGCTAACGCTCGGCGCGGGCACCGAGCGGATCGAGCAGGCGCTCAAGGCCGAGTTCCCGGCCATTTCGGTGGTCCGCGTAGACCGCGACACGACCCGGCGCAAGGGTGAGTTGCAAAACAAATTGATGGACATCGCGCGCGGCGCGCACCGGCTGCTCATCGGCACGCAGATGTTGTCCAAAGGACACGACTTCCCGGAAGTCACCCTGGTCGTCATCCTGAACGTGGATCAAAATCTCTTCAGCAGCGACTTCAGGGCATCCGAGCGCGCGGCGCAGTTGATAGTGCAGGTCGCCGGGCGAGCCGGACGAGGCGAGCGGCCCGGCAAGGTCATCATGCAGACCCACGTACCCGATCATCCGCTGCTCAAGAGTTTGCTGGCGGGTGGCTACAATGGCTTCGGTCAGACCGCACTCAACGAGCGCCGCCTCGCCGGGCTGCCCCCCTACCGCCACATGGCGCTCGTTCGCGCTGAGGCCGTCCGCCAGGATGCGCCCATCCGCTTGTTGCGCAGCGCGCAGGCACTCATCTCGGCCAGCGGTTTGTCGGGCGTTAGCATCCTAGGTCCCGCGCCCGCGCCCATGGAGCGCCGCGCCGGACGCTATCGAGCTCAGCTACTACTGACAGCGAGGAGTCGCGCCAATCTTCACCGGCTGTTGGATGAGTGCATCCCTAAGTTAAGCAAGCTGCCTAACGCGGGTCGCGTACGCTGGTCTTTGGATGTCGATCCGATAGAGATGGTGTAGGCATTGCTCGGCGGCTATTCTACATATCCCGCGCCTTCTCGTGGCGGCTATCGGCCGGTACAATTGCGCCTTTAATCGCCACCCGCTCACCGGCTTGAGACATACGCTAGAACAACTCGTCCGCCAGGCTGTAGCGGCGCTGCAAGCCGAGCGACTGCTCCCTGCTGAGTTGCCAAACGAGGTGCGGGTAACCCGCACCAAGGACAAACAGCACGGCGACTTTACCTCCAACGTTGCGCTCACCGCGGCCAAACAGGTGGGGCGCACACCGCACGAGCTGGCGCAAGCGATCATCGAGCGCTTGCCGCAGAACGAGGCGATGGACAAGGTGCAGATCGCGGGACCCGGATTTATCAACTTCTTTCTCAAGCCGACTGCCAACCGGGCCGTGATAGGCCGCATCTTGGAAGCAGGCCGAAACTACGGCCGCAGCCAGGTTGGGGCAGGCCGCAAGGTGCAGGTGGAATTCGTCTCCGCCAATCCCACCGGGCCGCTACACGTCGGGCACGGCCGTCAGGCGGCGCTCGGCGACGCCATCGCGACCCTTCTCGAGGCTACCGGCTGGTCCGTCTCGCGCGAGTTCTACTACAATGACTCGGGAAGCCAGATCGAAAACCTAGCCCTCAGCGTGCAGGCGCGACTCGCCCAGCTCGCCGGCGAGGATCGGCCGATGCCTAAGGATGGCTACCATGGCGAGTACATCCGCGAGATTGCGAAAGCATATGCCGAGCAGCATCCGGCGGACTCGCGCGGCCAGAATCTGGCGGCGGTGACTCGCTTCGCCGTGGCCGAGCTGCGCAAGGAACAGGACTTCGATCTACAGGCGTTCGGTGCGTGCTTCGACAGCTACTACCTGGAGTCGTCACTCTATGCCAGTGGTAAGGTGGAGGAGACGGTGCGTGCGCTCGTCGAGCGGGGCCAAACCTACGAGCAGGATGGTGCGCTGTGGCTGCGCACCACCGACTACGGCGATGATAAGGACCGCGTCATGCGAAAGCGAGATGGCGCTTACACGTACTTCGTACCGGATGTCGCATACCATGTCACCAAATGGCGGCGCGGCTTCACCCACGCCATCAATGTGCAGGGCGCTGACCACCACAGCACGGTCACGCGCGTGCGCGCCGGTCTCCAGGCACTTGGCATCGGTATCCCGGAGGGCTATCCGGAGTACGTACTGCATCAGATCGTGACAGTTACCAAGGGCGGCCAGGAGGTGAAGATCTCGAAGCGCGCGGGGAGCTACGTTACCGTCCGCGATCTCATTAATGAGGTGGGTCGCGATGCGGTGCGCTACTTCTTCCTCATGCGTAAGGCTGATTCGCAGCTGGTCTTCGACATCGACCTGGCACGCTCCCAGTCGGAAGAGAATCCGGTCTTCTATGTTCAGTATGCCCATGCGCGAATCTGCAGCGTCCTGCGCCAGCTTGAAGAAAAAGGATTAACCTACAGCCAGACCGCAGCTCACGCCAATTTGGACCGACTGACAGAATCGCATGAGCAAGCCTTGTTGGAGACGCTGGCGCGCTATCCGGAAACGCTGGAGACGGCGGCTATGAACCGAGAGCCTCACCAGCTCGCCCATTACCTGCGCGAGCTGGCTAACGACTTCCATACCTATTACAACGCTCATCAATTCCTGGTCGATGACAGTGCCTTACGCAACGCACGCGTCAGTCTCATACTCGCGACGCGCCAAGTCATCACCAATGGCCTCGAACTACTGAGCGTGTCAGCCCCCGAGAGGATGTAAGTGACACGAGACTACAAGAACGCCAGACGCGACCCTGACAGACCGTTGCCAGGATGGGTGTGGGGGCTTACCGGACTCACCATGGGCCTTGCGGTAGCACTGCTGGTTTATCTTAATCAACCGAGCGCGATATCGGTCGATCCCCAAGCCGCCATGCATGCCGCTGCAGGCGAACGTGGCGAAGCGGCCAGCCAGGTACCGAAACCGCCGCCCGCCGAAAAGCGCTTCGATTTCTATGCTCTATTGCCGGAGTTAGAGGTCGTCGTACCCGAGAATCGGTCACATCCGTCCCGCGCGAGCCCCGGCGAGACCGTGCCGCCCATTCCGGCCGGAGGCGCGACCGGCCCATATATTCTGCAGGCCGGATCTTTTCAGCACGCGCAGGAGGCGGATAGCCTTAAGGCCAACCTTGCGCTGCTGGGGATAGAGGCCGACATCCAGAAGGTCACCGTGGACAGCAACGCCTGGCACCGGGTGCGTATCGGGCCTTTTACGGATTTGGCCCAACTCAACGAGGTGCGCGAGCAGCTGAGGCGCAACCAGATCGATACAGTGGTGCTTCGGGAGCGCCGGTAACTTCGCCTGTCAACGGCACGCGTTACAGCCCTAGGCACTAAACTGGCGCGCCGAAGGTCTACCTCACAGGTAGACCAGCAGACGCCGATGATTCGCCACCATTCCACATCTATCCGTTTGATCGCGGGCTTAGCCCTTTGGGCGCTGAGCGTAGGTGCCGCGCATGCCCTGCGCTGCGATGACCAGATTGTCCATGAGGGCGATCGCACCTTCGACGTGCTGCGCAAGTGTGGGGAGCCGGATTTCGTGGATCGCTGGTTCGAGGGCCTGGCGTTCGGTTATCCGATCGGCATCGAGGTCCAGGAATGGTATTACGAGTCCACGCCGAACCGGCTGGTGCGCATGCTGCGCTTTCGCAATAACCGCCTAGTGAACATCGAGACGGGCGGCTACAGTTTCGGCGATACGGTACGTGGAGCCTGTCAGCCCCAAGCAATCGAACCGGGGCTTTCCAAATTCGAGCTGTTGGTGCTTTGCGGACAACCCGATGCCCGTGAGTCCTGGATGGAGTTCAGGAGCGATCGTGTGGGTGATACGTTGACCTATCCCGTCACGGTCCGGGTGGACGAATGGATCTACAGCTTCGGCAGCAATCAGTTCATCCGTTACGTGACCTTGGTCAATGGCCGAATTACGAAAATCGAGACGGGCGAGCGTGAACTGCGCTGGTAGGCCGACCTCAGTCCCCCGCCCAGCGTGGCACGTACCGCCAGGCCTCGCGCAGGGTCGCCTCAAAGCGGCGGTAATCGGGCAGCTTGCGCGCCACCAGTGCCCAGTAGCGTGCGGAGTGGTTCAGATGCCGAGTGTGGCATAGTTCGTGGACGAACAAGTAGTGGACCTGTGCTCTGGGCAGAAACAGGAGCTTGTAATTCAGACTGATCACCCCTTGTGCGGAGCAGCTGCCCCAGCGGCTTCGCTGACCGCGGATAATGGTTTTTGCATATGGCAAGCCCAGCTCCTGGCTGGTCTGCCGCAGCCATGGCGGGAGCCGCCGGCGTGCCTTGATGCGCAGCCATGCGCGCAGGCCGCACGCACAGGCACTAGCATCATGCACCGGACCGCTCACGCTCAAAATCCGACCGATTGCAGCGATCCTGATGTGCGCCTCGGTAGTGGGCCGGAAAAGGACAGTATAGGTTTCGGCCAGGGCGCGCAGGCGCACGCTGGCGGGCCACTGCTGGAAGTACTCGGCAGGCAGGCTCTGCATCTGTTGCCGCAGACGGGTGCGCGTACGGCCCAACCAGGCCTGCTTGGCCGCAATGACCTCGGGTATGGCGCGTCGGTCATAGCCCTTGGGCACCACGATCTCGAGCTCGCCCTGCCGCGACAATTTTAGATGGACGTGCTTGGCCCGCGGATGCTCTTTGATCCTGTACGCGAGCGAATCGCCGAAGGCGTCGCTCGCGCGACTACCGCTAATATCTTTCTGCACCATATGTTCCGAAAACGAATGTTCGAGCGCCTAGACTTCAGGCCTGGAAAGATAGCAGCTACGCGGCCAAATTGGACATCGAATAGAGACTGCCCCGAGCAATAA
>JAPSGG010000019.1 GCA_031177845.1 Chromatiales bacterium | reverse complement strand
GCGGCCGACCGATCGACTTTGGACGGCCGCCTACGCCGGCCGTTACGTCGCCAAGAACATCGTCGCGGCCGGCCTGGCCGCGCGCTGCGAGATTCAGGTCTCGTATGCGATCGGAGTGGCCGAACCCACCTCCGTGAGCGTGGACACCTTCGGCACCGGCCGCATCGACGATCGCGACATCGAGGAATTGGTGCGCGCGCACTTCGATCTGCGCCCCTACGGCATTATTAAGATGTTGAACCTATTGCAACCGATCTATAAGGCTACCGCGGCCTACGGTCACTTCGGGCGCGAAGAGAGATCTTTCACCTGGGAGAAAACCGATAAGGCCGAGGCGCTGCGCGAGGCGGCCGGCCTCAATCGAACCGCACAACTGGCAGGAGCTTGATACGCATGAGCCGGACAGTAGAGAAGTTACGCACGGATTATCACGTCGCTGATATTGTTCTTGCTCCCTGGGGCCGCAAGGAGATCGCCATCGCGGAGACCGAGATGCCCGGCCTCATGGCGCTGCGCAAGAAGTACACAGCCGAGCAGCCGCTCAAGGGCGCGCGCATCGCGGGCTCGCTGCACATGACAATACAGACGGCGGTGTTGATCGAGACGCTGACCGAGCTGGGTGCCGACGTACGCTGGGCATCGTGCAACATCTATTCGACTCAAGATCACGCCGCCGCGGCCATCGCAGACTCCGGCGTATCCGTATTCGCGTACAAGGGCGAAACACTGGATGACTACTGGGAGTTTACGCATCGCATCTTTGAGTGGAGCGATGGCGGCACCGCCAATATGATTCTGGACGACGGCGGCGACGCAACCCTGTTGGTCACATTGGGCGCCAAGGCTGAAAAGGATCCGTCCGTGCTGAGCTCGCCCAAGAGCGAAGAAGAGAAGGCGCTGTACACCGCCATCAAAAAGCGGCTGGATACTAAGCCAGGGTGGTATGCAAAGCTCGGCCGCAACATTCGCGGCGTCACCGAGGAAACCACCACCGGCGTGCACCGGCTTTACGAGATGCAGAAGGAAGGCCGCCTGCCCTTCCCGACGATCAACGTCAATGATTCAGTCACCAAGTCCAAGTTTGATAACCTTTATGGCTGCCGTGAGTCGCTGGTGGATGGCATCAAACGCGCGACCGATGTCATGATCGCTGGTAAGATCGCGGTCGTGTGCGGCTACGGCGATGTGGGCAAAGGTTGCGCCCAGAGCTTGCGCGGCTTAGGTGCGAGGGTATGGATCACCGAGATCGACCCAATCTGCGCGCTGCAGGCGGCGATGGAAGGATTCCGTGTGGTGACGATGGATGAAGCCGCGCCCGAGGCCGATATCTTCGTCTCGGCGACCGGCAACTACCACGTTATCACGCACGAGCACATGCGGGCCATGAAGAATCAGGCCATCGTGTGCAACATCGGCCACTTCGACAACGAGATCGATGTCGCCAGTCTGACCAAGTATGAATGGGAGAACATCAAGCCGCAGGTCGATCATGTGATCTTTCCCGACGGAAAGCGCATCATCTTGTTGGCCCGGGGCCGGCTGGTGAACCTGGGTTGCGCGACCGGTCATCCCAGCTTCGTCATGTCCAACTCGTTCACTAATCAGGTCCTGGCGCAGATCGAGCTGTGGAATAACAAGGGCAACTACGAGAACAAGGTGTATGTGCTTCCGAAGCAACTCGACGAAGAAGTCGCCCGTCTGCACCTCGATCGTATTGGTGCCAAGCTGACGAAGTTGACCGCCGAACAGGCCAAGTACATCGGCGTGCCGGTCGAGGGGCCATTTAAGTCAGAATTTTATCGCTATTGAGTTACGAGCAACATTCGTGACCTATCCATCACATACAGGAGCGCGCCGGACTCGCTGGCGGGTTTAGCCATTCGACGTCATGGACTCACAGAAAAAGTACAATCGCGTCTTCAGCTTTGAGTTCTACCCGCCCAAGGATGAGGCCGGCATAGCGCAGCTTCGCAAGACACGCGATCGGCTGGCGGAATTGAAACCACGTTTCTTCTCGGTCACCTACGGCGCAGGCGGCACGACCCGCGATCGTACCTTGCAAACGGTGCTGGAGATCCAAGATGAGGCGCGCATCGAGGCTGCCCCTCATATCTCCTGCATCGGCTCCACGCGCGCCGAGATTCGCGACGTACTCCAGACCTACCGTGAGCACGGCATCCGTCACACAGTCGCATTACGCGGTGATCTGCCATCCGGTATGCAAGGCGTAGGCGAACTCCGTTACGCGAACGAACTTGTGGAGTTCATACGCAAGGAGACCGGCGATCACTTCTGGATCGAGGTTGCGGCTTATCCGGAATTCCATCCGCAGGCGCCCTCCGCCCAAGCCAACCTCGAGCACTTCAAGCGCAAGGTGGAGGCCGGCGCGAATGGGGCGATCACCCAGTACTTCTACAATATCGAGGCTTATTTGCGTTTCGTCGATGACTGCGAGGCGATGGGCCTGGATCTGCCCATTGTTCCGGGCATCATGCCCATCACCAATTATAGCCAGCTTGCGCGGTTCTCAGACGCGTGCGGCGCCGACATCCCGCGCTGGATACGCAAGCGTCTGGAAGCATTTGGCGACGATCGGCGCGCCATTCGGGAGTTCGGGGTCGATGTCACGACGCGCTTGTGCGCGGACTTGCTCGAGCGTGGCGCGCCCGGCCTGCACATCTACACGATGAATCTATACAAGGCGACAGTCGCGATCTGGCAGAATCTGGGGCTCGCCAAACCCAGCAAGCCGGTTGCGAAGAAGATGCAGAAAACGGGCTCATAGACCGCACTTCATCGACCGCCGCCTCGGCGGAGACCGCCCGTGCACACCCCGAGAATCTATCTCGATGTCCCGCTCACCGTCGGCGCCGAGATCGAGCTCGACGGCCAGATTCACCATCATCTCGTTCGCGTTCTCCGGCTGAACATAGGCCGGCGCTTCGTGGTGTTCAATGGACGAGGCGGCGAGTACACAGGAGCCTTGAGCCATATCGGTCGCAAGGCCAGCACCGCGATCATCGATGCCTTCGTTGAAGTCGATCGAGAGCCGCCGCTGCACATCGGGTTGTTGCAGGGCGTCGCCAAGGGCACGCGTATGGATTACCTCCTGCAGAAGACCGTTGAGCTGGGTGTGAGTAGCATTCAGCCGGTACTGACGCGCTACACCTCGATAAGCCATTCCGGCTGGCGCCGTAAGATGGCGCACTGGCAAGGCGTGATCATCAACGCCTGCGAACAGAGCGGGCGCACGCGGATACCGGATCTTAGCTCACCGCGGCCTATGCAGGAATGCCTCGCGTTGGATGATGCGACACTCGGGCTCGTGCTAGACCCGCGAGCCGAGTACGGCCTGCATGAACTGCCAGGCCCTTCGCACCGACTGATGCTCTTGCTCGGCCCGGAAGGCGGACTATCCGTTGCAGAATTGGAGGACGCGCAGGACAAGGGCTTTAGGGCCGTGCGACTGGGGCCGAGAACGCTGCGCACCGAGACCGCGGCCATCGCCGCGCTTACCGCGGTGCAGCTGTTATGGGGCGATGTGCGCTGAAATCAACTGGCCACGAATCAACTGCTCGATCTTTCCCAGAGCCGGTATGACGGCCCGATACCCGCCGACTTCAATAGGCTTTCGGCGGTTCTCCGGATCGTCTTGCTGTCGTCGATGACCATCACCTTCAGACCATCCAGACTATCCATGAGCTTTGCCGCCCATACTATAATCGTTGCTCACGGCCTGGCTCTCCAGGGACCTCATGCGACGCATGCATGCAAGCTGATCGGAACGTGGTGCATGTATCTGTTCTTGACAATGCCAGAGCGAACCCGAAGGCAAGAAACCAGCTGCCGCCGATGTCAAGACGCGCCGATTGTTAAGCCACCTGCGTTACCAAACCGTATTATGGTTAAGCTCCTTCCCGTAGACGCCAACTTGTCGCCACGCGCGCCAATGGAGCCGACGAGCGGCTGGCTATATCGCGCGATCCCGTTATTTGTCTCCGGCCCGACACCCTTGCGCGCAATCGCGCCGATCCTCACCTACGCCCTGCGGCCAGCGGTAATCGAAGCCTCATGACCTTGGCGCTCGGAGTAGTGATGGATCCGATCGGCTCCATCAATATCAAGAAGGACAGCACGTTCGCCATGCTTTTGGAGGCCCAGCGCAGAGACTGGCCGATCCTCTATTTAGAGCAGCCAGATCTCTATGTGCGAGATGGCAGGGCTTACGGACGAATGCGGGGCCTGACCGTCAGAGACGATCCCCATGACTGGTATGCGCTGACCTCCGATGACGATCGTCCCCTGGCCGTGCTGGACGCAATCCTGATGCGCAAAGATCCGCCGTTCGATATGGAGTACATCTACTCGACGTACATACTCGAACGCGCGGCGGCCGAGGGCGTGCTGATCGTCAATCGGCCGGACAGTCTGCGCGATGCCAACGAGAAGTTCTTCACTGCATGGTTTCCGCAGTGCTGCGTGCCTACACTGGTGAGCCGACATCGCGTGCGATTCAAGGCTTTTCTGGAGGCCGAGCAGGACATCGTTGTCAAACCGCTGGACGGGATGGGTGGAGAGTCGGTGTTTCGCATCCGTATGGGCGATCCAAACACCAATGTCATCTTGGAAACGCTGACCCTGCGCGACCGGCGCATGGCCATCGCGCAACGATTCATTCCGAATTACACCGAAGGCGATAAGCGCATCTTACTGGTGGATGGTGAACCCATCCCTCATGCGCTGGCCCGCATCCCCGCGCCTGGCGAGGCACGCGCCAATCTCGCCACCGGTGGCACCGGCAAGGGTGTGGACTTGAGCGATCGCGATTGCTGGATCTGCGCTCAGGTCGGGCCGGTGCTGCGCGAGAAGGGCCTGCTATTTGCGGGTCTGGACGTGATCGGCGATTATCTCACAGAGATCAACGTCACCAGTCCGACCTGCATCCGTGAACTCGACACCCTCTATGGACTTAACATCAGCGCGCGATTGATGGACGTCATCGCCGCGCGCGTGGCAGATCGCAAACCGCCTATGTGAGGATGGCCAGTACGCAGCCCCAACAGACGACACTCGCCCCTCCACGCGGTTCATTATACGTGAACGTCGCGACGCTCCTGTTGATCACGGCGATGCTGGCCGGCTGCGACCGGCCGCGCACCTACGAGAATCAGTTTCTCGCCTTCGGTACGCTGGTCGAGATCACCATTCATGGCGCCGAGCGCGAGCTCGCGGAAATGGCGTTCGAGGTCGCCCGGCGAGATTTCGCACACATGCACGCGGCCTGGCACGCCTGGCAACCTAGCGCACTCACGCGCGTCAATACCGCGATCGCCGCCGGTGAATCCATTGACGTCGATGCTGACGTGCTGCCCCTGATCGAGCGCGCCAAGTCCCTCTCGAGACGCAGCCGCGGGCTGTTCAATCCGGCGATAGGCCGATTGGTCGAGTTGTGGGGCTTTCACACCGATGATTACACGGGCCGGCGGCCGCCTTCGGATGCGAGGATAAGGGCCTTAATCGATCAGAACCCCTCGATGGACGACCTAACCCTCGAAGGGTCCCAACTCTCCTCCACCAATCCGAACGTGCAGCTGGACTTCGGCGCCTACGCCAAGGGCTATGGCATCGGACTGGTGGCCGAGCATCTGCGCGCAATGGGTATCGAAAACCTGATCGTCAACGCAGGAGGCGACCTGCGCGCGATCGGTGCACATGGCGATCGGCCCTGGCGAATTGGCATTCGCCACCCGCGCGAGCAAGGTGTTTTTGCTTCGGTCGAAACCGACGGCGACGAAAGCGTGTTCACTTCCGGCGACTATGAACGTTACTTCGAATTCAAGGACACGCGATACCACCACATCCTGGACCCGCGCAGCGGCTACCCGGCCCGGCATACGACATCGGTCACCGTCATCCACACCAATCCCGGCGTTGCAGACGCCGCTGCCACCGCGCTGTTCGTCGCCGGGCCTAGCCATTGGCCGGCTGTGGCGCAAGCCATGGGCGTACGCGATGTCATGCTCATTGATGATCAGGGCCGCGCGCATCTGACCGCTTCCATGGCCGCGCGAGTCGAGTTTGAGATCGATCTCCCACCGAAGGCGGTGGTGCATGACCGCTCATGACGCGCGCGGACAAGGCCGGACTCACCGTATCGCTGCTGGCGCTGCTCACCTTGTACGGATATCTCTGGACTGGAATCGGGCCAGCCAATCAGGTGACGGTGACGGCCGCAGGGGAGACGCGGGTCTTCTCTTTGGGGCACGATCAGCGCATCGCCGTCAGCGGATCACGCGGCGAGAGCATCATCGAGATCGAGCAGGGCCGGGCACGTTTTGTCACCTCGCCATGCAGCGGCAAGGTATGCGTCCATACCGGCTGGTTGGCTCGGGCCGGCGACACCGCGGCTTGCGTGCCGAACGGCGTGATCGTCAGTCTGACAGGCCACGGTAAGCAGTATGATTCGATTAACTTCTGAGAACCCTCAACTTGCCAATGCGGAGCATGCACAGGCGCGCAGACACGCAAAGCTTAATACAAGGGATCACGGGAAAGCCGAGTACCCTTTAGCGGCAGTCCAGAATTCCTGATCCCTTAACCCTTGGCCCCTTGTCTCTTACATCCTGATGAAGATCCAAACCACCCGCGACGATCACCTCATCGCCTGGTTAGCAGCGCTGGCGATCACCATCCATATCGCGGAAAGCGCGCTGCCGAGTCCGCTCCCCGGCGTCAAACCGGGGCTCGCCAATGTCATCACCATCATTGCCTTGCTGATGTTCGGGTGGCGCACCGCGGTCTGGGTCAACCTGCTGCGGGTGGTCGGCGGTAGCTTGTTGATCGGCAGTTTTCTGACGCCGACTTTTGTGCTTAGCCTCACCGGCGCACTGGCCAGCCTGATCGCGCTGGGGTTGGCGACTCGCGTGCCCGGCCGGGGCTTCAGTGCAATCGGCTACAGTTTGCTCGCAGCTCAGGCGCACATGGCAGGCCAATTCGCGGCGGCATATTGGCTCTTCATTCCGCATGCCGCGCTGCTGAACCTGCTCCCATTGTTGATGACCGCCGCACTCCTATTCGGACTCGTTAGCGGCAGGATTGCTGGGACCATGCTGCAAAGAATGACGTATCGAACCGCGTTGCCGCCTCTCTGAAGCTGCGCGGTCAAGCCCTACCACACGAGACAAGCTAATTCTCGGTCGTTCGGCCCTCCGTCTGATTCATCTGGCGCCTGTTTCGAGATACTATCCGATCAGCGAGGCGACCGAGGTGTCCGTCTTTGTGAACCTTCGGGTATTGCTGCCATAGCCGCGTTGCAGTGCGGAACTTTGCGCTCGCGTCACGCGCTGGATGCACGGCTTTTCAGAATACACGTCAGAAGAATACACGGCGGTGAAACGCAAGGGGCCAAACCTGACAGCTCAGGTCACTCCGCTCAGCCGGTCGTTTGAGGATCTGATCCGGCAACTGGTCGATCGGGAGGCAGCTGGTGATTGCAGCCCTGCGGCGCGTTTCAACGCGGCACAGCGCGTGTGTCTAAAACTCCACCGCCGCCTGGCGCAGCTGGTCGGCGAGGCGGGTGTCGATACCCTGCTGGACCGCGCGCTTAATCTGACCAAGGGCGGGTTCCCGTTTCTGGCGCAAATGGGGGCTCCTCAGGCTCGATGCTTTAAGGACTGGCGCGATGCGCCGGGCATCCGCTTAGGCGAGGCCGCCGATGCGCTCATCGCAGTGCTCGCTAATCTGCTGATGCTGCTGGATGCCTTAATTGGCAGGAACCTGACCCTGCGTCTGCTCAACGAGCTGTGGCCCGAGGTATCGGTCGGCGCCACACTTAAACCGAAGAGGAAGTAGACCCATGGGTGACTGGGAGCGGGCAACCATAGCCCGGCTGTCCACCCGAGTGCCTGGCCTTGACGAGGTGCTGGGCGGCGGCGTGCCAGAGTATTCATTCAATCTCATCGCCGGCGGCCCCGGCGTCGGCAAAACCGTCCTGGCCCACCAGCTCATGTTCGCCCTTGCCTCCGAGGAGCGCCCGGCGTTGTACTTCACAATCTTGGGCGAGCCATTGCTTAAGATGCTGCGTTACCAGCAGCAGTTCGACTTCTTTGATCCCGCCGAGATAGGTGGCGCCGTGCGGTTTGCCAATTTGAGCGAGGAGTTGGTCAAGAGCGGATTGGGCAAGGTGCTAGAGAGTATTGTGCGTGAGGTCGAGGAGGTCAGCCCCGGCGTGGTCGTGGTGGATTCACTGCGCACGATGCTGACACCGGGTCAGGGCACCGGTCAAACCACGCTGCAAGGCTTCGTCCAGCACCTGGCCCTGCACCTGACGAGCTGGCAGGCCACGACCTTCATGGCCGGTGAATACCACCAGAGTGAACTGCGCGATAACCCGGTGTTCAGCGTGGCTGACGGCGTCTTGTGGTTGTTCCAGGCGGTCGACCGCAGTTCTGTCGTCCGGCGGTTGCAGGTGATCAAGATGCGTGGTCAAGAGCACATGCTTGGACTGCACAACTACCGTATCACCGATGCGGGGATACGCGTCTTCCCGCTGATGCCGGAGCGCACCGAGGGCCAACGCCGTCCACAGCCGGGCACGCGCATCTCCACCGGATCGCCTGAACTCGATGAGATGTTGGACGGCGGCGTGTATACCGCAGACGCGGTGCTGGTCGCAGGTCCCGCTGGCGCCGGCAAGACGACACTTTCCACTCAGTTCATTGCGGCAGGCATCGCCGTAGGCGAACCCAGTGTCATGGTATCGTTCGAGGAGCATCCGCAGGATTGCCAACTGCGTGTCCGCACGCTCGGAATCGATCTGACGGAAATGGCGCACTGCGATCAGTTCAAGATGATCTATCCCGATCCACTGCATCTGTCGATGGATGAGATGCTGCTGGAGATCCGGGAGGCGGTGGCGCAGCTGCAGGCCAAACGGGTAGTTATCGACTTGCTGTCTGGGTTCGAACTGGCCGTGGCACCTGCTTTCCGGCGGGACTTCAACGCGCTGCTGCATCGCATGGTGGGATCTTTGACCGTCCTGGGCATTACCGTATGGATGACATTGGAAAGTAACGATATCTATACCAGTCCGGGAGACGCGCATCCATTCGGATTGTGGACCGATGCAGTCATCGTGCTGCGCTCCTTCGAGCACGATGGCGAGTTGCGAAGGGTGCTGCTGGTTCCTAAGATGCGCGGCAGCCGACACAGCCGCGAGCTTCGAGAGTGTCAAATCACCGCCGAAGGACTGCAAGTGGGCAAACGACTGACAGGCTACAGAGGTATCTTGAGTAGCGCGCCGCAGTGCATTGCGGCAAGCCGCACTGAGGCCGGACAAGGCACTCGCAATAAACCGAGATCGCAGTGATCACTAAGCCCGGCGACCCGCAGCCCAGCAACATACCGAGCACTGCAGCCGAGCACAGTCGGCTCATGCAGCAACTGCGCGAAGTCAACGAACGGCTGATCATTGCTACCGTCGAAGCCCAACAAAAGACCGAGCAGCTCGCTGAGAGCGACCGGCGCAAGAACGAATTTATAGCGATGCTGGCACATGAGCTGCGCAACCCGCTAATGCCCATCCGCACGGCGGTCGAGATCCTCAAACGTGATCCCAATCTCACTACCAAGACGCGCTGGGCCTGCGACATCATCGATCGCCAGCTCCACCACTTGGTCCATCTCGTGGATGACCTTTTGGACATCGCCCGCCTGAGCCGTGGCAAGATTAGCTTGCAGCGCCGACCTTTGGATTTGAGGGAGGTCATTGCCAGTGCGATCGAAGTGGTCAAGCCGTCCATCGATAAGCACAGCCACCAATTGACGGTCTCGCTAAACGATGTGCCGCTGACAGTGGAAGGCGATCCCGACCGGCTGCTGCAGGTGATGGTCAATCTGCTAGACAACGCCGACAAGTACACCGACCCGGGTGGGCGGATTGAGATCACGGCGCAGCGCGAGGCGAGTGAGATCGTGATGCGTGTGCGCGATACTGGAATCGGCATCTCGACCGAGCTACTGCCGCGCGTCTTCGAGACCTTCGTGCAGGAGGCCCAATCGTTGGACCGCCCGCGCGGCGGGCTAGGTCTGGGGCTGCCGCTGGTGCGCCAATTCGTTGAGCTGCATGGCGGCAGCGTGCAGGCCGCAAGCAAAGGATGTGGCAAGGGTAGCGAGTTCGTGGTGCGCCTGCCAGCCTTATCATCCGGCGGCACCTAGCAGGTTATTGTTAAAGCTTGTAATGACCAAGGAGCGGTTCGGCGGATCAAACTTAGGCGCTACCGGGTATCGGTTGAAGCGGCGTGTACAAGATGGACTCGCTGAACTTCGGGCGCTGGCGGGATACAATCGCAGCCCGCTACTCCGCGAACAATGACTCACTGAATCGCATGGTCGCCTCCTCCCTAGCCGCGCCGGTCACGCCTCGCGACCGCCTCGGGCTGACGCTCTTTTTGGCGACCGCCATCCACGCTATCGTCATCCTCGGGATCAGCTTCGGCGCTGAGTTGAACAAGCGGCCCAATCTACCGTCTCTGGAGGTCGTATTGATGCAGACGACCTCCCACGAAGCGCCGGACGAGGCCGACTACATCGCTCAAGCCAACAGCAAAGCGAGCGGTACAGCGGATGCCAAGCTGCGACCCACCAGGCGGATGCTGGGCCCGACGCCCATTCCGACCCTGGGCCAGGCACCCATCGCTTCGCGCGCGGCGCCGACGGCGCAACTTGAAAGCCTGGGGAATAGGCTGCTGACGCAGGAGCGCGCCGAGCAACAGGTGCTGGATCAACAGCGCGATCGTCCGCTAGACGCACTCAATGCTGGCAACTCGCGCGCTCAGCTCGATCTGGAACTCGCGCGCCTGACATCCGAGTTAGCCGAGGAGGTGCAGCGTTATGCACAGCGTCCACGTATCAGCTATCTTGACACCGTCGCCGCCAAGACCGCCATTGAGGCAGCCTATGTCAGGGCATGGGTGGACAAGGTGGAGCGCGTCGGCAACCTCAACTATCCAGACGACGCTCGGCGCCGCAAGCTGAGCGGCAAGTTGATACTGCATGTCCTGCTAGACAGCGACGGCAACGTGATCAGGGCCACAATCGGTTCGCCTTCGGGACAACAGTTGCTGGATGACGCGGCCATGCGGATCGCCA
>JAPSGG010000186.1 GCA_031177845.1 Chromatiales bacterium | reverse complement strand
AAAAGTTAACATACACCTCATCCCTCAAACCTTCTTCCCAAAAGGCAGCCGGCGCGCGCCGAGCCCGGATACTTGTCCGCCGGCTGCGGGATTATCCAATGTTCCGTCCCGCGCAAAGTAGCTGGTAGGGCGGCCACGTCGTGGCGGTTCCAGACATCTTTATGGTCCCAGTAAGCCTCCATCGTGGAGCCATCGGCACGGTCGGATGAGGCGGCTTGAATCGCACAGCCGGTGACAGCAAGCATGGAAGCGGCCAGTGCCACCGATATCAGGGCCCGCGCGGGAATTCTGATCGGTGAAAAAGTAGTCATCGTCTTAGCCCTCCAAATTTTTCGCGTAGGCGGTATCTTTACACGCGCATCCAAGTGGTAACCTGCCGCTGAGGACGTTCGATCTGCGCCTCACGGCAATAAGGGTGTGGGCGCGATGGAAGTAATGCGGTAGTTTCTAACGGTTAGTAACCTGGAGGGCCGTGGAGCGTAAACCGAGATATCCCCGCACTCGGTTGCACCGCCACGCCGCTGCTTTTTGAACCGAATGGAGACTTTGAGGGGCAGGTCAGCGCGGGGTAGCTGATTAACAACCACGTCGGACGGTTCCAAATTGGAACCATTACAGCATCGAGCCGTGAGATTGCCATGCCAGTGACACTGTCCATCAAGAACGTTCCAGACGATATTGCCGGGGCGCTGCGCCAGCGTGCGGTACGTCATCATCGTTCGATTTAGGGTGAATTGATGGCGATTCTGGAGAGCAGTGTTTGCGAAGAAAGGGTCCTGTCGACTCGGCAGTTTTTGAACCAAGTGCGAGCGCGCAGGCTTAAGACATCAGACGAATCAGTGACCGAATTCGGGCAGATCGTGATGCCCGCTGAGGTTTCTACAACTCTTCACACATGTTTCCTCTCCCCTCCGCCGTCCTGAGCTTATCGAAGGACAGGCGAGGGAGCGCTATGAAAAATGGTTTCTACAAAAGCTCTGGTCAAGGTCGTCGATTCATCAGCGCTGGGCGCCATTGCGTTTAATGAACCGGCGGCCGGTAAGGTCGCGAACGAGCTTGAAAATGCTCAGCTTGTGGTGCTAACTCTCCTATATTACGAAATGGCCAGTGTGTGCCATATGAAACTCATGCTGTATCCCGAGCAGCGCGAGGCAATACGCGCGGCATTCGCTGATCTACCGAAGTTGAGGATCGAACGCTTTGATGTGGATGATCGCGAGCTGGTCGATATCGCAGAGCGATTACAGGTGACGGCATATGACGCTGCGTACTTATGGCTTGCAGAATTCCTATCCGCGGAGCTTGTGACATTGGATGATCAGTTAGCTAAAGCGGCGAAGCGGTCGCCGGGACGGGATCGTCCGCCTCGAAGAAGGACATGAAAGCACGACGAGTATCTCTGTCTGTCAGCTGCTTTAAGCTGGGAGAGTTAAATGAAATTGTGCGGCTTTGAGGTCGGGCTTGATCGATCGATATTCCTCATCGCAGGCCCCTGCGTGATTGAGAGTGAAGGCCTGGCATTGAAGACGGCGGCGATATTGAAGGAAATAGCCGAGCGCCTCGGCATCCCTTTCATCTACAAGTCGTCCTTCGACAAGGCCAACCGCTCCTCCATCAAGAGCTATCGCGGTCCTGGCATGGTGGAGGGGCTGCGCATCCTGCAAAAGGTCAAACACGAGATCGGCGTGCCAGTGCTGACCGACGTACATGAGGATACGCCGCTCGATGAGGTGTCTGCGGTCGTGGACGTCCTGCAAACGCCCGCCTTTCTGTGCCGTCAGACCAACTTTATCCAGGCGGTCGCGGCTACCGGCAAGCCCGTCAATATCAAAAAGGGTCAATTCCTGGCGCCTTGGGACATGGGCAACGTGGTCGATAAGGCGCGCGCGACGGGCAATGATCAGATCATGGTCTGCGAGCGCGGGGTTTCCTTCGGGTACAACAATCTGGTCTCCGATATGCGCTCGCTTGCGGTGATGCGGGATACCGGCTGTCCGGTGGTGTTCGATGCGACCCATTCCGTGCAACTGCCGGGTGGGCGGGGGTCAAGCTCAGGCGGTCAGCGCGAGTTCGTACCGGTGCTCGCAAGGGCCGCGGTGGCGGCAGGCGTGGCGGGACTGTTCATGGAGACCCATCCGGAACCGGACAAGGCCCTGAGCGACGGCCCCAATGCCTGGCCGCTCGACCACATGGAAAGATTGTTGAGCACGTTGCTCGAGATCGACCGGGCCGTGAAATCGCAGCCCTTCATCGAAGGCGTGTTGTGATGCAAGCCGACGATACCGTACTTGCGAAGGCTGCTTTCATCAATCCGCTGGGGCGATTCTAGAACGAGGAATCGGGCTCTTGTAGAAATGCCAATTCTTCCTTTGTCGATTCTCTTCCCAGCGCTTCGTTTCGATGTGGATAGCGCCCGAAGCGGTCGATGATCGCCTTGTGCTTGAACTCGAACTCCAGGTTCCATTCCAGGCCCGGCTCGCTAAACAGCTCGACCGCCTTCCTGTGGATCTCGGCCGACTCGCTATGCATGAAGGGCATGTAAAGAAAAGCCTTTTGCTCCGCGCTCAGCGCCGCATGCGCGTTTGCGGCGATGGCTTCCTGCGCGAGGCACAAGGCTAGAGGATCATATTGAAACGCACGCGTGGTGCCGCGGAAGATGTTGCGCGAGAATTGATCAAGCACGATCACCTCGGCGAGCCTGCCAAGTGGATTTGCCCGCCACGTATAGAGCTCACAAGCGGCCGCCGCGGCGTGGACGCTCAGAAACCGGTCGGCGATGAGCCGATCAATCTTCACATCCTTCCGCCACCAATCCTTAGGCGACAGCTGACGAAACCAGAAATCGATGACTTCGCTGTACGCTGCCACGCCGCTTTTCTCAATCTCTACTCCACGGTGAGCAGTTCGAGGACGTGTCCGTCGGGGTCGCGAAAGTACACGCCGCGTCCGCCGCCACGATTATTGATGTCCATGTCTTCGAGAGAACCGGGACCGCTCCCGTAGGGAATGCCTTCCGCCTGGATTCGCTCGAAGATCTCGTCGAACTCCGCTTCGCTCACCTTGAATGCGTAGTGGTGAACCTCGAAGTGATCGTGGTCCGCGGATGTCGTCGTCCATTGATCCCTGTCAGCAAAATCCATCGTCAGCGTGTCGTTGACGCGCACGGGCGCGAAATAATCGATCGCGCCCTCGTCGAATCTCAGTCCGAAAATCCTCGCGAAGAACTTCGCGGATGCGACCTTGTCGTGTGCGGGCACGACCGTGTGATTGAGTTCAATAGCCAAGTCGAACCTCCTATGATTGTGCCCTATGCAGCGGCTGTCGATGCGCGGAGACGCATCGACAGCCTGTCCGAAATCATAGCGGATGCGCAGCGGTCGTGCGCTGCAATAGGACGTCAACCCGCCGTCGCTGCCTGTACCGAGGAGCTGTTTTCGATGTCGTACCCGGCCGCTTGCCAACCCGCGAAACCGCCTTCCATCTCAACCACTGGGTAGCCCTGAGCGAGAAACTCCAGCGCGGCCTGGGCGGCCAGGTGACAGGTCTGCGAGTAGCAGTACACCACGTTGAGCTTGTCCTTGCTCAAGCCCTTTGCGTTCTGCCAGCGCCCAGTCGGCAGATTGATGGCGCCCGGCAGGTGCCCTTGTCTGAAATCGCTGGGCAGTCGCACATCGACGATAACGACATCCTCGCCACCCTTGATCATTTCGTCCACCTCGTGCAGGCCGGTCGTGAAACCTATCTTCGCCTTGAAGAATGCTGTTGCGTGTTCGAAGTCGTAGCTGTTCATGATGGTTTGCCCTCTGAGTGGTTAAGAAGCGCGGTCGATCGCTCCAATTCCTCGCATTCGCGCGGAACGACAGATGCGGAATTCCCGAGTACAGAGTCCGACTTGCGCGGGTGTGGCGATCATCCAATCCGCTTGCGTTAGGCGCATCTTAGGACCACTCGCCTTTTCGATAATCCGATCTGACGCGATAAGATTGTTCACGCATCTGAACGAATCGATCGCTTGGAAAACCTCTCCGACATCGCGGTGTTCTGCCGGGTCGTCGACACCGGCAGTTTCACCAAGGCCGCCGAGCAGCTGGGGCTTTCACGCGCCGTGGTCAGCAAGTACATCACGCGCTTGGAGGAGCGGCTGGGTGCGCGACTACTGAATCGCACCACGCGCCGCCTGAGCCTCACGGAGGCCGGGGCCACGCTGTACGAGAGCAGTCACGGCGCGCTCGAACAGATCGCGGAGGCTGAGCTTGCGATTGGCCAGCTGCAAAGGGAGCCGCGTGGATTACTCAGGGTCAGCGCGCCGATGTCGTTCGGAATCCTGCATATTGCGCCCGCGCTGCCGGATTTCCTTGAGCGTCATCCCGGTATCACGATGGACATGCGCATGGACGATCGCATGGTCGACGTGGTGGAAGAGGGTTTCGACCTCGCAATTCGCATCGCCACGCTCAAGGATTCCACCCTGGTGGCACGCAAGCTCGCGCCCTGCCGGTTCGTGGTATGCGCGGCGCCGGCCTATCTGGAACGGCGCGGCATCCCTCTGACGCCCGAGGATTTGCGCGACCACAACTGCAGCATCTATACCTATACGCCCAGACCCAACGTGTGGCAGTTCACCGCACCTGACGGCAAAGACATCGCCGTGCCGGTGCGCGGCAACCTGCGTGTCAATAACGGGATCGTGGAGCGGGAGGTCGCGCTGCGCGGCTTGAACATCGTCATGAGCCCCAGGCTTTCACGTCGGCGACCTG
>JAPSGG010000399.1 GCA_031177845.1 Chromatiales bacterium | reverse complement strand
GATGGCGATACCGAATTGCGCGCGACACAAATCGCGCTGGCAGAAGCCGAGACCGTGCATGATGCGGGGCGGATCTCACATCTGCACGATAAGCTCAATGCCATTGGCGGCTATGCCGCCCGGGCCCGCGCTGCAAAACTATTAGACGGCCTAGGTTTTGCGCCAGCCGAGCAGACTCGGGCCGTCGCCGAATTCTCCGGCGGCTGGCGCATGCGGTTGAATCTCGCGCAGGCGCTCATGCACCGCTCGGACTTGGCTCTTCTGGACGAGCCTACCAATCATCTCGATTTGGACGCGGTAATCTGGCTGCAATCCTGGCTTGTCGCTTATGCGGGCACGCTCCTGGTGATCTCTCACGATCGCGAGTTTCTGGACGCCGTGACGACCCACACCCTGCATCTTCACCATGGGAGGGCACAGCTCTATACCGGCAACTATTCACAGTTCGAGCGCCTGTGCGGAGAACGGCTCGCCCGGGAGGCCGCGCTACACGAGCAACAAAAGAAGCGGATCGCACACCTGCAGTCCTTTGTTGACCGCTTCCGCGCTAAGGCCACGAAGGCGAAACAGGCACAGGCGCGTCTGAAGATGATCGAACGCATTAAACTCGCCGCGCCAGTGCATGCGGACGCCGAGTTCGCCTTCTGCTTTCCCGTGCCGAAGCGCCTGCCGTCACCCCTGATCCGCATGGAAGACGCGAAGGTCGGTTATGGTCATCGCACCGTACTGTCGAATATCAATATCAGCCTGGAGCCCGGCGATCGCATCGCCCTGCTGGGACCTAACGGCGCCGGCAAATCCACCTTCATGAAGCTGCTGGCGGGCCTGCTCGCGCCCCGGTCAGGCAACATGCTGCGCGATTCCAGTCTGACCCTCGGCTACTTCGCGCAGCATCAATTGGAGCAACTCGATCCACACGCCTCCCCACTTGCGCATTTGCTGCGTCTGGACAGTCGAGCCCCGGAACAGACGCTGCGCGACTATCTTGGCGGATTCAACTTCCGCGGCGATCGAGTATTCGAAGCCACCGTGCCCTTCTCCGGTGGAGAGAAGGCGCGCCTGGCGTTGGCCTTGGTTGTCTATCGGCGCCCTAATTTGTTGCTGCTGGACGAACCCGCCAATCACCTCGATCTCGACCTGCGCCATGCACTGGAGGTCGCGCTGCAGGATTTCCCGGGCGCGCTGGTGCTGGTCGCGCATGACCGCCACCTGATCGGCGCCACCTGCGATACCTCGTGGCGCGTCGTGGATGGCCATGTTACACCGTTCGAGGGCGATCTCGATGATTATGCCCGCTGGCTGACCATTCGCAGCCGCCGATCATCCAAGGAGGATACCGGCGACGACAGTACCAAGCCTTCCGCTAAGGCCCAGCGCCGCTTGGCCGCGCAACGCCGCGAGCAAGCCAGGAAGCTAGATACGCGTATGGCCGCGCTGCAGAAACGCCTGACTGAAATCGAGCAGGAACTTACCGATCCAGAGATCTACGAAGAAGGGGCCAGGAGTCGGTTCGCCGCGCTGCTGCAGGAGCAGGGCGAGTTGAAAAAGCAGTTGATTGACGTCGAGGAGGACTGGCTTGCCGCGGCGGAAGAACTCGAAACCCTCAAGTGCTGACCAGACCCGCGTCCTAGATTGCCAATCACCTTATTTGCACGGAAGGTGGATAGGAGGGCGAGCTTGCCTCCGCTTTCTCTGGGAAAAGGATGGAAGTAAGCGGTTGAAAAGCTACGCTGCTTCACAGCGCTCCCCCTCCTTCTGACCTTCTCCCTCAAGGGAGAAGGGACTCTAGTCCAAGGCATATCGCCTGCTGGTTGTGTCTAACCTAGGATTTTCTACAGTTCAAACCCATATATGAGCCATTGAGCGGATCATATCGCCGATCCTCTATGCGAGATCC
>JAPSGG010000185.1 GCA_031177845.1 Chromatiales bacterium | reverse complement strand
TTGCCGCTGCTTCCAGCGCCGGGTTATGGACTGCGTCGCCGCGCAGGACACCTTGCCGTGCGCGCCCGCGCCGATCCCGAGATAATCGCCGAACTGCCAATAGTTCATATTGTGCTCGCAGCACCTGCCCTCTCGCGCGTAGGCGGAGACCTCATATTGAGTATAGCCGCGATCAGCTAGAAGTCTCTGCCCTTGTGTCTGCATGTCCCAGATAAGGTCATCCTTCGGTAGCATCGGGGGCCGGCTATAAAACACGGTGTTGGGCTCGATCGTGAGTTGGTAAAAGGAAATATGCGCGGGATCTAGACCGATCGCAATGCGCAGATCATCAAGACATGCCTCCACGCCCTGGCCCGGCAGACCGAACATTAGATCGATGTTGAAGTTGTCGAATCCGGCATCATGCGCCGCCTCCGCCGCGAAAATCGCCTCACGCGCTCCATGAATACGCTCCAGGCGCTTCAAGCATCCATCGTCAAAGCTCTGCGCGCCAATGGACAGGCGGTTAACGCCAGCCGCCCGGAATTCCCGAAACTTTTGCTGTTCGACCGCGCCCGGATTGGCCTCTATGGTGACCTCCGGATTCGGGCGCACCATCAATCGTGCGTGAACTCCACAGAGCAAGCGGTCGATGGCTTCAGCCGAGAACAGGCTGGGGGTGCCGCCGCCGATAAAGATCGCCTGCACATGACGCCCCGACACGCGCGGCAGTTCCTGGTCCAGATCGCTCAACAGTGCCTCGACATAGCGTTGCTCGGGAATCGCCTCGCGCACCACGTGGGAATTGAAGTCGCAGTACGGGCATTTGCGCACGCACCAGGGCAGATGGACGTAGAGCGTCAGGGGCGGCAACGACGTCAGACTAAACGGTGGCTGCATCGTGATGCTGAGGGTTGAACAACCGGCGGTCGCATCAGGCATCAGGCATTCGTCTCAACACGCGCGCGAGCTGGCGCAATGCTCGGGCGCGGTGGCTGATTTGGTTCTTGATATCGGGTGGCAGCTCAGCCGATGCGCAGTGGTGAGTGGGAACGTAGAACAGCGGGTCATATCCGAAACCGTACATTCCCCGCGGCTCATTGAGAATGCGGCCCGGCCAGGTGCCCGCGCAGATTCTCGGCATTGGATCCCGTGCGTGGCGCATGTAGACGGCCACGCAGACAAAACGCGCGCCGCGTTGGTCATCCGGAGTGCCCTCCAAGGCGGCGAGTAACTTGGCGTTGTTTGATGCGTCGGTCGCCTCTGCGCCGGCATAGCGCGCTGAATAGACGCCGGGAGCGCCATCCAGCGCATCCACCTCAATTCCGGAGTCATCGGCGATCGCCGGCAAACCTGAATTCTCGGCGGCATTGCGCGCTTTGATGATCGCATTCTCGACAAAGGTCAGTGCAGTTTCCTCGGCGGCCGGCACGCCATATTCAGACTGAGTGGCGATCTCAAACGGGAGCCCGGCCAGGAGCGCGCGAAGCTCCTCGAGTTTGGCCATGTTGTTGCTCGCGAGCACGATACGTCGCATGACTTCAAGCGACCAGTCAGTCAGCGGCTCAGCGCCTGCCGCTGCAATTCGATGATCTCGCCGATGCCCTTGATTGCCAGTTGCAGCATGGCAGTCAGCTCCGCCATTCGGAAGGCGTGGCCCTCGGCCGTGCCCTGTAATTCAATGAACGCGCCGGCGTCGTTCATCACCACGTTCATATCGGTCTCGGCGGCGGAGTCTTCAGTATAGTCCAGGTCCAATACCGGTTGGCCTTCAAAGATCCCCACCGACACCGCGGCCACCATGCCGTACAGCGGGTCTTTTGTGAGCCGCTGACGCATGACAAGAATGTCTATCGCGTCTCGCAGAGCCAGGAAGGCGCCGCTGATGGCCGCGGTGCGTGTGCCGCCATCGGCCTGAATGACATCGCAGTCGATGATGATCTGGCGCTCGCCCAGCGCCTTGCGATCGACCGCCGCGCGCAGGGCCCGCCCGATCAGGCGCTGAATCTCGTGCGTCCGTCCGCCCGGGTGGCCGCGCGCCGCTTCGCGTGCGGTGCGTTCGCCGGTGGAACGCGGTAACATGCCGTACTCAGCGGTCACCCAACCTTGCCCCGCACCCTTCAGAAATCCAGGCACTCGTTCTTCCACCGACGCAGTGCACAAAACCTTCGTGTCTCCAGCCTCGACCAGCACGGAGCCCTCGGCATACTTGGTATAGTGGCGGGTGAAGCGGGTGGGGCGCAGTTCATTGGGCGCGCGGCCGCTGGGTCTCATAGGAGCTGCTCCATCAGGGTGGCAGAGTGGCATTATAACTGTCCCACGAATCGGCGCGGGTCCGTGTTTGCACACTGCCGGGCGTTGCTCGGATAACAGGAGGTTCATAGCGTGATTCGAAGCATGACGGCCTTCGCCCGTCGCGAACGAACAAGCGAACTGGGCACACTGACCTGCGAATTGAAGAGTGTCAATCAACGTTACTTGGATGTAACCCTGCGCCTGCCAGAGGAGTTGCGCGGATTGGAGAACACGTTGCGCGAAAAGGCCGGTCACGCACTTCAACGCGGCAGACTCGAATGCCAGTTCCGCTACCAGCCCGCAGACGCTGCGGCCAATCCGCTAGCCCTCAATGAGGCCTTAGCGCAAGCGGTGATCGTTACGGCGCGTCGGGTCGAATCCTTTATGACCAATCCCGCGCGTATGACTGCTACGGAAGTGCTGCGCTGGCCCGGCGTCGTACAGGAACCCAAACAGGATGTCGGACCATTGATGGCGCAAGCGGTGGAGTTATTCGAGGCCGCGGTGAATGATCTGATCGACTCGCGCGCGAGAGAGGGCGCGAGGATCGAGGAACTTATCCGTGCCCGATGCACGTCGATTCGCGAGATCGTGGCTCAGGTTCGGGAACGCCGCCCGCAGGTGCTAGCGGCCGTCCGCAGTAAGCTCAAGGCCCGTATCGCCGAACTCGACGTCGACGCCGATCCTAATCGCCTGGAGCAGGAGCTGGCCTTTATCGCGCAGAGGCTGGATGTCGACGAAGAGCTGGACCGGCTCGACGGTCACTTGCAGGAAGTCAACGATGTGTTGACGCGCAATGAGCCGGTGGGTCGCCGCCTGGATTTTCTCATGCAGGAGTTCAACCGCGAGGCCAATACCTTGAGTTCCAAGTCCGCGGACTTGGCCACTACGCAAGCCGCAGTGGAACTCAAGGTACTGATCGAGCAGATGCGCGAGCAGGTGCAGAATATCGAATAACGTGTATCAGCGTCCATAGCCGCCTACTCCTTCCCTCCAAGTCCCTGATAATCTGATCAATCCTGTCCATAATTATTATTGCCGTCCAAGGCTGCCCCGTGTATTGTGTGTAGCTAGGCGTGTTTATCGAGTCTCAAAACCCGGTTGCAGCTACACACGTCGCCTAAGCCGTCGATTAATCGGCTAAATGTAGGGTGCGATATGGCAAGACTGACGGATGCTCAGGTACGCTCCTGGGTTAGAGCCGGCAAACCCGTTGCTGGAAAGTCTGACGGTGGCGGCTTGACTTTCACATTGTCCAAGGCGGGAGCAGCAGTTTGGGTATTCCGGTATCGACTCAACGGAAAGCAGCGTGAATTGACATTAGGCCGCTATCCCCAAACCACGTTAGGGGCTGCGCGCAAGGCGGCGACGGCGGCGCGCGCCAAGGTCGATAGAGGCGTGGACGTGGCGGCTGAGAAGCAGAAAGAGAAGCTGGAAGCGAAATCCGCAATCACCGTTGAGGCGCTGGCTGAGGACTGGTACGCGCGGGAGATCGTGGCAAAGGACGCGCACCCAGAGGTTGTGCGCCGCATCCTAGATAACGACATTCTGCCAGCTATTGGCCGACTAAACCCGCCGGACGTGACGCCGCGCCAGTGTGGCGCGATCTTGGAAAAGATTGTGAAGCGCGGCGCACCGACGACTGCCAATGACGCACTGCGCTATTTGCGGCGCGTGTTTGCCTTTGGCCGCAAGCGCCATTACCTGGAGCACAACCCGATTGCGGATTTCGGGTTGTCCGACGCTGGCGGCAAGGAAGAGTCCAGAGAGCGCGCATTATCCCGCGATGAGCTAACAGCGCTCTTCAAGGCCATGCGCGAGACGCCAAATCTTGGCCGCAATAACCTACTCGCCTTCAAGATTCTGCTCGCAACGTGTGTCCGCAAGCGCGAGCTGGTAAGCGCGCGTTGGGACGCTATCGACGCGGAAAAAGGCGTGTGGCACATGCCTGGGAGCAAGCGGAGTCCGTCCATCGATATTCCGTTGGCCGCACCCGTGCTGGCGTGGTTTCAAGAGTTGAAGGTATTCGCGGCCGGCAGTGATTACGTTTTGCCAGCACGCCTGATCGTCAAGCGCCGCCGCGGACAGGCGATTAAGAGCCGCTTCCCGCATATCTCGCCGGATACTCTCAACGTGGCACTCAAGCGCGTGAATCACGGTCTTGAGCACTTCACGGTCCACGATATGCGCCGCACAGCGCGCATGCACCTGGCCGCGCTAGATGTGCCTAGGGAGGTGGCTGAGCGCGCCTTAAATCACAAGCTGAAAGGTATAGAGGGTATCTACAACCGCCATGACTACTTCGAGGAGCGCCGCCACGCGCTGGCCTGGTGGAGCGAGTTGCTAGTTAGTCTTGAGCGCGGCGAGCAATCGAAGGTAGTGCCAATACGTGCGAGGGAATCAGCATGAGCAAAGTTTATAAATTGCGGCCGCGCCATCAAGCCGTCGCCGAGCGAATTTTCAGTGAGCTTAGCGTGGACGCGGCAAAAGTGTTAAGTACGCCGC
>JAPSGG010000184.1 GCA_031177845.1 Chromatiales bacterium | reverse complement strand
TCGCGGCGGTCACCTCCCACAAGCAGCGCCGGCTGCGGCGACTGGCCGCCCGCTGGCTGGAGGACGAGGCGCCGGTGCGGCCGGGCGGCATCCGCTTCGACGTGGCCTCCGTCCTCGACGGGCGGATCGAGGTGCTCGAAGGGGCGTTCTGAGCGGCAGGCCACCCGGCCCGGTCCGCCGCCCTCGGCGACCAGGGGATGGCCCGCGGCCGCCCACGCCTGCATCCCGCCGGCCAGGTTGACGGCTTCGTAGCCGGCGTTGAGGAGCGCCACGGTGGCCATCTGCGACCGGCTGCCGGAGCGGCACACGGCCACCAGCGGGCGGTCGGAAGGCAGGCTGGTGTGCTCGGCGGCCAGCCGCCGGAGGGAGACGTGCCGGGCGCCGGGGGCGTGACCGGCGGCCCACTCGTCGTCCTCGCGCACGTCGAGGAGGACGGCGCCCTCCTCCACCAGCGTGGTCGCTTCCTCGGGGGTCACCGTCGGCACGTCGGAGTCCATGCGCGCTCATCTCATGAAACAGGCCCAGAAGATGCAGCAGGACATGGCCCGGGCGCAAGAGGAGGTGACCAGCATGGAGATTACCGGCCAAGCCGGCGGCGGGCTCGTCAGCGTGCTGATGACCGGCCGGCATGAGGTCAAGCGCGTGCGCATCGATAATAGCCTACTGGGGGATGACAAGGATATGCTGGAAGATTTGGTGGCCGCGGCGATGAACGATGCGGTGCACCGACTGGATGAAGCCATCAAGGAAAAATTTGCTGGACTTGCCCAAGGCATGGGCCTGCCGCCAGGTATGAAGCTGCCGTTTTGAACAGAGGCGCCAAAGCAATTCAAGAGTCGAATGTCTGATACTTCATTACTGCAGCAACTGATCGAGGCGCTGAGAATCCTGCCGGGCGTGGGCGTCAAGACCGCGCAGCGCATGGCCTTTCAACTGCTGGAGCGCAATCGGCAGGGTGCCCTCAATCTCGCCGATCGCCTGCGGGAGGCGGTGGAGAAGATCGGCCACTGCCAGCAGTGCCGCACGCTGACCGAAAGGCCCATCTGCCGCATCTGCAGCAGCGCCAGCCGCAACCGCGAAATCCTATGTGTGGTCGAGTCTCCGGCCGATGTGATGGCCATCGAGCACGGCACCGATTTCCGTGGCGTGTACTACGTGCTGATGGGCCGCCTTTCGCCCCTCGATGGCATTGGCCCGACGGAGCTGGGCCTCGACAAGCTGGAAAGACGCCTGGAGGACGGCGAGATCAAGGAGGTCATACTGGCTACCAATTCCACCGTCGAAGGCGAGGTGACCGCCCACGTGATCGGCGAGATGGCGAGGAAACGCGGCATCAGAACGACACGCATTGCTCAAGGCGTGCCGGTCGGAGGCGAGCTGGAGTATTTGGACAGCTCCACGCTATCGCACGCCTTCAGCGGGCGCAGAGACTATGCGTAGCTACCGGTCCCGTAGATAGGGGAAGTCATCGAACAGGACTAGGGGGTTTCATCCAACGTCCTGATCCCTGATCACTCCTCCGGTCCCCAGCCGAACTCCTCTACGATCTCGACCAGATCGGTCTCAGAAACGATCCCCACAGGCGCGCCGCGCTCTTCGATGACGACCCGGCGAATACCATTTTCCGCCATCGTCATCGATATCGCCTGCAGCGTGGCGTCGACAGATACCGTCACCAGCGGCCGGGTCGCGATCTCGTTGACTTTGATCCTGGAGGCGGAGCGGTTGGCGCTGACGATTTTGGTGACGATGTCTCGCTGGGTCATGATGCCCCAGACGCCCTGGGCATCCGGCTCCACCAGAATAGAGCTGATACCCTGTTCGCCCATGCGGCTTATGGCTTCCTCCACCGATGCATCATTGGGCACACTCTTGATCGCCGACATCACATGGCCGGCAGTCATCGGACGGCGTCCTGAGGCCTTCATGGCCCTCAGCGGATCCTTCACCCGCTGCGCCTCCCGTTGCTTGCGCTCGTTCTCCAGCGTTTCTCGGCGCTGCTGTTCCAGTCGTGCCAGATCGCTTGCGCTGCCGGTGATCTTGGCGATCAGGGTATCGGCGAAGACCGATGTAGACACCACATGCGCGTCCTGCATTTGGCGTGCGAAATCGTAGGTCACGAATTTCTCACCAATCACCTGCGGATAGGCAGCGTTGATCAGATCGGCTGCCTCGTTCCAGCCCATGTGTTCCAGCATCAGCACGCCGGACAGCAGCATCGAACTGGGATTGACCTTGTCCTGGTTGGCATACTTGGGCGCGGTGCCGTGCGTCGCCTCGAACACCGCCACCTCGTCGCCGATATTGCCGCCTGGCGCGATGCCGATACCGCCGACCTCCGCAGCCAGCGCGTCGGAGAGATAGTCGCCGTTCAGGTTCATTGTCGCGATGATGTCGAATTCGCTCGGGCGCAAGAGCAAGAGCTGAAAGATGATATCTGCGATCCGGTCCTTGACGACGATCTTGCCTTCGGGTTGTTTGCCGCCATATTCGTTGTACAACTCTTCTTCGGTGATAATGCGGTCACGAAACTCCTCCTTCGCCACCTCGTAGCCCCACGTACGAAACGCGCCCTCGGTGTACTTCATGATGTTGCCCTTATGCACCAGGGTGACGCTCTCGCGGCCTTGATCGATGGCGTACCGGATGGCTTTGCGCACCAGGCGCTTGGAGCCGAATGGACTGATCGGCTTAACTCCTAAGCCCGCGTCCTCGAAGAAGCGCTCCCCCAGTTCGTCGCGCAGAAAGCGGGCAAGCCTTTCATTTTCTGGGCTCCCGCTTTCGTATTCGATGCCCGCGTAAACGTCCTCCGTGTTCTCGCGGAAGACCACCACGTCCACCTGTTCGGGATGGCGCAGCGGAGAGGGTACATCCTGGTAATAGCGCACCGGCCGCACACAGGCGTAGAGATCCAGTTGCTGACGCAAGGCCACATTGAGCGAGCGGTAGCCTTCCCCCACCGGTGTGGTCAACGGACCCTTGATCGCGACGGCAATGTCTTTCAAGGTGTCCTTCGTTTCCTGGGGAAAGTAGTCGCCATCGAACAGTTGCGCCGCCTTTTCTCCCATGTACAGTTCGCACCAGTGAATTCGGCGACGGCCGCCATAGGCCTTCTCCACCGCGGCGTTCCAGACGCGCAGACTGGCCCGTGTGATATCCGGCCCGATGCCGTCCCCTTCGATGTAGCCGATAATGGGATTGTCCGGCACTTGCAACTTGTCCTGGACCATCCTGATCTTGTCGCCATCCGTGGGCATTTGGATGTGTCGATACGCCATGGCTGGCCCCACGAGTGTTCTACAACTGATGGGGAAGGGCTTGCCCCCGAAGACGAACAGTTCTGACTCAGGGAGTGAGCACAGTCGAGCCAGTAGTCTTGCGCGCCTCCAAGGCACGATGCGCATCCTGTGCGTCGCGCAGCGCGAACGACTGGCCAATCTCGACCTTGACGTGGCCTTGGTCGACGATGTCGAACAATTCGCCCGCTGTCACAAGCAGATCTTCGCGCCTGGCGGTGTAGGTCATTAAGGTAGGGCGGGTTAAGAACAGCGATCCCTTCTGGCCCAACACGCCGACATCGAGCGGCTCCACGTGGCCAGATGACTGGCCGAAGCTCACCATGAGCCCGAATGGCCGGAGAACGTCCAGCGAACGCATGAAGGTGTCCTTGCCTACCGAATCATAGACCACGGGCACGCCCTCACCGCCCGTGATTTCCTTGACCCTTGCAACGAAGTCTTCGCGCGTGTAGATCACAGGATAGTCACAGCCATGTTCGGCCGCAAGTCTGGCCTTGGCCTCAGAACCCACCGTGCCGATGACCGTTGCGCCTAGGTGCTTGGCCCATTGGCAGACGATTAGGCCGACGCCGCCGGCAGCTGCATGGATTAGGATCGTGTCATCGGCTTTGACCGGGTAAACGCGCCGCAAAAGATATTGCGCCGTCATGCCCTTGAGCATCATGGCGGCAGCGGTGGAATCATCCACCGAATCGGGTACTTTCACCAGACGATCGGCCGCAATGACTCGCTGCTCGGCATAGGCCCCGAGGGAGCCGGCGTAGACTATTCGGTCGCCGACTTGAAACTCCGCCACATTCGGCCCCAGCGCCTCGACTCGGCCTGCCGCCTCCATGCCGGGGATGAAAGGCAATTGCGCTGCACGGTAGGCACCCTTGCGGTAGTACACATCGATAAAGTTCAGACCGACCGCCGTGTGGCGGATCAGTACCTCGCCGGCGCCGGGGCTCCCGACCTCGACTTCTTGCCATTTCAGCGCATCGGTCGCGCCGTATTCGTGGACCTGGATCGCTTTTGGCATTGCCTACTCTCGGTAATGAGAAGCCTGCTTAGCCGGCGGGCATTAGCATGGGTCCTAGCGGCCGCCCGCCCATCAAATGCATGTGCAGATGATAGACCTCCTGGCCGCCATGGCGCCCGCAGTTCACGATCAGGCGGTAGCCATCTCGCGCGATGCCCTGTTCTTTCGCCAATTTTGCGGCCACGATGAATAGATGACCGAGCACGCCTTCGTCTTCCGGCGTCACATCATTGGTGCTCGGAATGACCTTGTTGGGGATGATCAGAATATGCGTCGGCGCCTTGGCGTTGATGTCCCTAAAGGCGGTGACTCGATCATCTTGAAATAAGATCGTTGCAGGCACCTCGCGGCGGATGATCTTGCTGAAAATGGTTTCTTCTGGCATCGGTGTTCCTCGGATGATATCCGTGAAGCGGCGGCGCGCATACGAGCCGGGCCGGCTGGTGAAAACAGCGCGGCGCATT